>CAYZGY010000568.1:0-5616 GCA_964478085.1 uncultured Planctomycetia bacterium | reverse complement strand
GCTCTTGGGGGCTGGTAGGGTCGAGTTCCTCGTAGTTTTCATGCGCTGGACGCGCTCGACGCTGCGCAGGAACTGGTCGTCGAGGTCTCGCGATTCTTTTCCGAGGACTGTGGCTGGAGCGCCATCGCCGACCTCCACTGGTTCCGCAACTCACTGACGCTTCACATCAGTCCGGTCGCGTCGAGCGAGATTTGCCGACAGGTGGCGATCGAGAAGAGCTTCACGTTCGACATCGGCCCGCTCGATCCCGGCGAGTGGGAGATCTTGGCGCTCTGGACCGACCAGCCCGATGTCGACGTCGCGCCGATCCGCATCGAGGTTGGCGAAGAAGCCTGCCTCGACGGGGCGCACATCGGCGATTTCAACTCCGACGAGTCCTTCGACATCGCCGACCCCGTCGCGTTGCTCGCGCATCTCTTCCGCGGCGGCGACGCGCCGTGTCGCGAGGCCGGGGACTATGATCGCGACCGCGAGCTTCAAGTCACCGATGCGATATAGGCCCTGCAATTCCTCTTTCAAGGCGGCCGACCGAGCGTTCCGCCGCACGAGGCTTGCATCCCCATTCACACGAATACCTCGCTCGGCTGCGAGGAGCCACAGTGCGAAGCGGATCTGGATCCGAACGGCGACGAGCTGGTCTGGATGGAGCAGCCCGACGGCAGCCTTCAGTGTCGAGAGTGCCCTGTGACGCTCGACATCACGGTCGAGAAGCTCACGCAGCTCGGTATTCGAGTCTTCGAATCGGCCGAGCATTTCATCGGCGTCTGCGAGGCTTGCTCGTGCCCGAGCGGGCGGCTCTTCCGCGTCCTCGTCCACGAGGACCGGGTGCCGATGCTTCGCGATCTCGGCTGGAAAGACGTGCGGTCCGATCCTGAACGCCAGGAGTGATCCAGTCTCTCAGCGATTCGAGGGAATGGCGTCGAAGGTGAGATTGTGGATCCGGTAGCGCTCCCAGCCGTCGAAGTCGAAGTGCCACCACTCCCACTTGTAGACGGAGAAGCCGACGCGCTGCATCGTCTGCTTGACCAGGCGGCGGTAGTAGCGTTCGCGTGACGTTCCGCCGGGATACTGCGGGTAGGCGCGCTCGTTGAACTCGTCGTAGCCGCTCGACATCGGCACGGGCTCTCCCGTCTCGAGGTCGACGAGCGTGATGTCGACGGCGCAACCGCGATTGTGTCGCGAGCCCTTGCTCGGGTCGGCGACGAAGTGCTTTTGCTTCTCGGGTGTCGCGTCCCAGAACATCTTCGTCACGTGCCAGGGACGGTACGCGTCGTAGATCAGGATGCCGAGGCCGCGCGCGCGCAGCTCCTCTTGGGCTCGGGCGAGGGCCTCCGCGGCGGGGCGCTGGAGAAAGGCGTGCGGCTTTTCGTAAAACGCGGCGCCCATGAAGTTGTTCGTCGTCGCGTAGCGGATGTCGTAGCGAAGCGACGGCGCGAGGCTCTTCGCCTCGACGAAGTCGGTCTCGGAGAAATCTCGCTCCTCGACCGGTGGGGCGCCGCTGAGCGGTACGACGCGTCTCAGGTGCTCGATCGGCACGACGGGCTCGATACGAAAGGTCCCGCTGCTGGACGTCGCCAGGTCCCGACGCTCGAATCCGACGCTCGCGGCCACGACGCGCGTCGCGCGTCCCGACGCGTCTCGCTCGAAGATCAGCTTCTCGCCGTGGTAGAGTCCGCCACGCTTCGGGAAGGCGAAGACGTTCTCGCTCTCTTCGGTGAGCGGATAGAGAAAGATCCATTCGATGAGGGCGTACAGCGCCCCGTCTTTCTCCAAAATGAAGAGTACGTTGTGGTCCCAGCCATATTCACCGATGAGGCCGCGCCAGCGATCGGGGCAGGCCGCTGGCACGGTGTCGGCGCTGCGGCGGTAGCTCGTGTCGTTGACGCGGACCTCGCCCACACTCCCGACGGTGGCGTCTTTCGCGACTTCCGCGCCGAGGCGTGCTCCGTGTGCGACGCGGCCGTCGACGAGGAGACCCTCGGAGTCGCGACGGACTTCCGATTGGATCCAGCCGCTGCGGAGGAAGAGACGTCCTTGTCGCTCGACGAGCTCGATCTTCGACTGATCGTTTTCGTAGGAGCCGGCGAGCGCCCGTGCGACTCGTGGCTCGACCGGGTCTGAAGATCTCCACTTCGGACCTTCCTTCCCATCTCGAAGCGCGAGAAGGCCTCTCAGGGCGTGATCCGCGATGCGTCCGACGAGGTTGTTCGTCACGTCGCGCGATGCGACCGCGATGACACCGATGCCGTCGTCGGGCAACACAGCGAGGGTCGTCGAGAAGCCGTAGACCGCGCCCGAATGCCCGACGCGACGATGCCCGTCGAAGCGTGAAACGTAGAATCCGAGACCGAAGCCGCGCGTCGCGCCTTCGCCGGCGAATTGAACCTCGTACATCTTCTCGAGCGTCTCGGGCTGCAGCAGCTTCGAGTCGGCGCCCGCGAGGAGCGCCTCGATGAACTTCGCCTGGTCGATCGCCGACGAGAACAGATTGCCCGCCGCCGACGTGCCGATCTTGAAGGTCGGAGAGTCGAACTCGCCGCCGTGGTAGGTCCACATCTTCGAGCTCGCGAAGCGGGGAGCGACCTTTTCGTCGAGCTCGAAGCTGCTGTGGGTCATGGCGAGCGGACCGAGAATCGAATCTTCGATGCACTGTGCGAAGGGCTTCTTCTCGAGGACCTCGAGCACGCGTCCGACAACGGCGATTCCCGCGTTGGAGTACTTGAGTCGCGTCTCGGGCTCGTAGACGAGCTTCGTGTCGTTGAGGCTGCGCACGCATGTGGCGAGCGAAGGCTCCTCGGGGTCGAAGTAGTGACCGCTCGGGGGCTCTCGGACGAGACCCGAATGGTGGCACATGAGCTGACGGAGCGTGATCTTCTTGTCGTACGGGTTCTCGGGACGGAAGTCGTCGAGGTACTCGGAGACGGGCTTGTCGAGGTCGACGCGTCCCTCTTCGACGAGCTGAAGAACGGCGATGTCCGTGAAGAGCTTCGAGACCGAGCCGACGCGGTGAACCGTCTGCGCACCCGCCGCGCGACCAGGCGTCTTCTCACCGAAGCCACGCGCCCAAACGAGGCGTGAGCGACCGTCCGGGCCGCGGTCCACGAGAGCGATCGAGAACGCGGGCACGTCCTTCTGCTTGATCTCCGACTCGATGATCGACGATAGCTGCGTCGCGAGTTGCGCGTGCGTCGGGCCGGCCTCGATCGTCACGGGCTCGTGGGTCGATCGGCAGCCGATCGGAGCGATCGAGGCGATCGAGGCGAGAACGAGGAGGCAGAGCACGAGTTTGCGAGGGGACGATGCGATCATGGGGTCTACTCCAAGGGAGAGGCGAGAGGCGAATCCCACCGGACGTCGCGAAGCCTGGCGAGAGCTCCGAGGTACGTGCTGATAATATTCGCTTGCACGTTTTCAGGGCCATCGATAGCTTGAGCCAAAGACCGCATCCGCGGTCCCGAAAAGAAGAAAGAGAACCATAGGGGAAGCTATGGCCGGCGATCAAGCCCACGACGGGGCTCGCAGTGTGTCATCTGCGCGGGCACGGTTCGGAATCGCGTGTGCGAGTCTTTTCGCGCTGCTCATCTCGACGATCGCGATCAGCCTGGCCGGCTGCGGGGGCGGCGGCGGCGGCGGCGGCGGCAACGGCGGCAACGGCGGAACCGGACGCGGGCGCGCGCACGGGCGGCTCGTGTTGCCGCGCGAGCCGGGGTCGTCGCGCGCCCCGTCTTCGGAGATCGAGGTTTTCTTCTCGGTGATGACCGCCGATGGAGACCCCGTGACGAATCTCGACGCGAGCGACTTCATCATTCTCGAGAACGGCGAGCGCAACTCGTTCTTCGAGAGCACGCAGGAGATCCTGCCGAAGTCGCGCGTCTTCCGAACCTACACCGTGCTTCTCCTCGACCTCAGCGGAAGCATCCTGCGTAGTGGCGCCTTGCCCGACGTTCGTCGCGCGGCCGAGAGCTTCGTCGATGCCATCTTCGCGTCGAACGACTCGGAGGTGCACCGCGTCGCCGTCTTCTGGTTCGACGGTCGCCAGCAGATCTTCAACGCTCTCCAGGGAAGCATCTTCTCGAACGACCGCGCTGCCATCGTCGACGCGATTCGTGCCTTGCAAGGATCGGTCGATCTGTCGACGAACCTCAATGGCGCAATCGTTCAGGGCATGGATCTGCTCGACCGCGGCACGGGTGGCGAGCCGAACGACATCATCACTCAAGGCGTCTTCGTCCTCTTCACCGATGGAACGGACAACGCGGCGCGCGTCTCGGAGATCTCGGCGGTTCGGCGCGTGCAGGGATCGGGTCATCACTCATTCGCGATCGGCCTCGGCGGCGAGATCAATACGGACTTTCTCCGCGCTGTGGGCACGGACGGCTTCGAGGTCACGCGATTCCCGACCGACGCCCGCGGAGTCTTCCTCGCCATCGCGCAACGCATCGAGGATCTCGCCAATCGCTTCTATCTCCTCAAGTACTGCTCTCCCAAGCGGGCAGGCACGCACGATCTGACCATCGAGGCGCAGATCGGCGAGCAGGGCGGTGCCTTGACGACGCGGTTCGACGCCCGCGGATTCACGGCCGAGTGTGGCGTTCCCGTCGTCGACGCGAACGTGCGAGCGATCGGAGGTGCCGGCCACGAAATCGGTCGGGATCTCGCGATCGACCGTGACGGCGACACGATCCTGTGCGGAGAGTTCGCCGGCCGCCTCGTGCTCGGAGGGCACGTTCACGACTCGGCCGGTGGGAGCGATGGTTTCGTCGCGAAGCTCTCGAGCGACGGTTCGCCGCGTTGGTCGCACACTTTCGGATCTGCCGGCGACGGCGAGGCTGCCTCGGCGGTGGTTACGACGGCGAGCGGTGATGTCGTCGTCTCGGGGACCTTCTCGGGCAGCGTGCGCTTCGCCGCCGCGTCGTCGGACGACGTGGTGAGCGCGAACGACGTGATCCTCACGAGTCGCGGTGGTCTCGACGCGTTCGTCGTCAAGTACGACACCGACGGGCGCCTCGTGTGGGCGCGCACGATCGGTGGTCCTGGCGACGATGGAGCCGAAGACGTCGCGATCGACATCGGTGGCGCGTACTCGGATCGAGTCGCCTTCGGAGCCGGCGAGCTGCAAGCGGCCGGGCCGCTCGACGGATTCGTCGCCCGTTTCTCGGCGCTCGGCAATCTGGTCTGGGCTCGTGGATTCGGAAGCGATCGGGCGGCCGCCGGCGGCCCGCGTGGAGGTGGGCCGGGTGGAGGCGGTGGCGCCGAGTCGAGCGGAGAGGAGTACGTCTCAGGAGTCGCCGTCGATGAGCTTGGCGGCGTGTTCGTCACCGGGGTCTTTACGGGCGTGATCGACATCGACCAGACTCGCCTCGAGAGCTTCGAGGAGGAGGATGCTTTCGTCGCGCGTCTCGCGAGCGACTCGAGCAGCCGTTGGGCGGTCGCCTTCGGCGGGCCGGGGCCGGACCTTTCGAGCGGCCTCGCCTCGGACGAGAACGACAACGCGGTTGTCAGCGCGAGCTTCTTCGAGACGGTCGATGTCGGCGGTCCGAGCTTCACGAGCCGCGGTGCTGAGGATCTCCTCGTCTGTGGTTTCGCGGGCGAGGACGGTCGCCTGCTTTGGTCGCG
>CAYZGY010000567.1:0-5617 GCA_964478085.1 uncultured Planctomycetia bacterium | reverse complement strand
CGCAAAGCCCGAATGATACTGCACTTCGGTCCGGAGCGAATCATGCACCAACGCCTCGCCGAGCGCTCGATCCCGGTCCAGATACCCTATCCGGACGTCTTCTCGCAAGCCGCTACGCGTCGACTCGCGAGCCCATCTACGTCTATCGCTCTTGCCGAGGATGAGGCACGACCTCGATCCCCATGGCGCGCTCTCGAATCTCTCGAGGCACCGGTCCTGTGTTCGGATGCGGGAAATCGCTCATCAGGTTCCCTTCCTCGTCGAGGAAGGCCGAGAGATCGTGCTCGACTCCTTCGCCGTCCAAAATCATGAATCGACCGGTACCGAATCCGTAAGTCTCGCGGAGCTTCGCCGAATTGTCCTCGCCGGCCTCGGCCGCCCGCGTGTGGCACACGTCACAATTCTGCGGCACGCGGCTGACCGTGTGGTGGTGAAAAGGATTCCAGCCGAAGCCCTTCTTTCCGTCGGAGCTCGTGCGCGGTCGATCGCGGTACTGCTCGACGCCGTTCTCGTCGACGTACGTCAGGAACACGCTCATCGAGTTGCAGAGCGGGGAGATCTTGCCGCGGTGGTTCATCCCCAACGAGAAGAAGTCCGTCGAGTACGTGTCGCGCGAGACGGAGATGCCTCCCTGCGTCGTCCGACCCGTCGTCAGGTTCAACGCCGTTCGCGAGTCGTCGATCGTCACATGGCAGCCGAAGCAGGTCTGGCGCCACGATGTGTGGCATGTGTAGCACTCCATGCTGTCGGTGTGAGAGAAACCCGCCTCGTTGACCCCCATCGCCTCGTTCATCGCCTGATTCACGCCACTCGCGATGATGCGACGAATCTGGGGGATCTCGATGTTGACACCATCCATGCGGCGCTTGAGAAGGATACGGTTCTCCTCGTCGCGGGAGATCCGGCTGAGGGTAAACCCCTTCGAGTTCTTGAATTCGCCGTCCTCGGGATCCTCGGCGATCTCCTCGCGCACCGTCCCGTGGCAGTCCTCACAGCTGACTCCTACCTGGTGACGCTCGGAGCCGTAGAGGTGGCCGTCACCGTGGACGTCACCACCGATATGACAATCCGCGCAGACCATGCCTGCGTCGGCGTGGAGATCGGGCGGCGTCTCATCGTAGTCGTTACGGTCGTCCTCGTCGACAAAGTAGAAGTTCGAGTCGTGATTGTGCAGCTCGCGGCCGAGCGTTACGCCGTGCTCGGGCGTGTTCGCCTCGTCGAAGCCACCCTCGCGGATTCCGCGGTAGGCCAGCCCGATGCGGCCACCCTGGAAGTGACAGCGACCGCACTGCTCGGTCTCGATCGCCGACGTCATCTGGTGCGTTCGCGGGTGCGGGGGGAAGTCCTTGGAGATCACCGGATCCTCCGACTGCGACAGGCCATCCTCTGCGTACGGCATGTGACACGCGGCGCAGCCGGAGGAGCGGTAGTTGCCGTTGGCGTTGTTCGGGCCGAAATCGCTCAGGTGGCAGGTCGGGCAGGACTTCGGCAGGTAGATGTCAATGCACGCGCCAGCCGTCGAGCGGTCGACTCCCGGAGCCGGCTCTCTCAAGGCCTGGAACGCCGGGACGGACCCCTCCGGAGCGGTCTCCGCGTCAAAGTCGGGGTTTACGATGGAGATCGCCGCGTAGATGTGGTCTCGGGACTGAGAGCCCGCCAGGTAGCGAGGCAGCGTGTAGTGCCCCGCATAGGTCGACATCACCGAGCGCTTGACGGTCTCGACCGTGCTCTGATGGCAACCGGAGCCGGGGTTCGCCGGGTTCGACGAGCCGCAGCCGCGATGGGCCACGCGCAAGTCGCTGGGGTTGACGAACTGGAGATAGGTCGGCCAGGTCTGGTCGAGCACGTCCGCCGGGTAATCCTTGATGAACGTGTCGCCGCCGAGCAGAGGCAGCACGTGGGCCTGCTCACGAGTCGAAGCCGTGGCGTCGCCGCCATGGCAGTCGACGCAGGAGATCGGATACCAGGGGTGCGCATCCTCGATGCCGTGTCGCTCGCCCGTCGGTCCGAGAGGACGATGACAGCCGACACAGCCGGCCTCGCCGGCGGGCACGTCGATCGTATCCGACTCCGGCAGCTCCTCCACGTTACCGACGTTCAGGATCACGCGAGTGTTCGAGACGAGCACGACGCCGTCGTCGTCCGTCAGCGTCGCCGTGATCAGCGCTCGCTCTCCGTCGAGCTTGGGAACATCGAAGCCGGAGCTGATGCTGAAGATCAGGCCGAGGATCTGCGAGAAGCCATCGGCCCGCTCTCGGAACGTCACGACACGCGTGCGATTGATCAGAGGGAATCCATCCATCTGAACGAGAATCCGCACGCTCACGGGAGCGTCGATGTTGATGCAGCGCGCTTCGATGTTCAGCCGCATCGAGGCCCCGCCCTGCGGGAACGGCACGATGGGCACGAGGTCGCAGCTCTGTATCCGGCCGAAGCCGCGCAGGTTTCGGCCGACATAGGCGACGCGGCCGTCGGGGCACTCGGCGACCGGCTCGGGAACTCGCTCGGGGCCGCCCTCGGAGCAGCACTCCTCGTCGATGGGATGCGGCTCGAAACGACAGCCGCTCACGGGGTCGCAGATCGCGGTCGAGCAGGGGTCGTTCGGTCGAACCTGGAAGACGAGGACCGATTCCGTCGACAGCGGCGGCGTGCCGCTATCCGTCACGGTGAACGAAATGTACTCGGCGCCCACCTGATCCTCTGCCGGCACCCAGGAGAACTCGGCCGACGCACCGTCGAAGCTCGCTCCGACCGGAAGATCCGTGAAGGCGTAGCTCAGGTCATGGCCATCGGGATCGCTGGCGCCGATCGAGAAACGAATCTGTCGACCCGGAACGGTCCGGTAGATTCCGCGTCGCGGCACGAAAGGAGCCTGGTTCTCGGGTGAGTCGGAGTCGAGGCAGATGACCGTCCCCGAGACCTGGCTCGACCGTGGCGGCTCACCGTTGTCGACGGCGCGCACGGTAAACCCATGCTCCCCCGCCTGGCCGTCGGACGGCAACCATGTCAAGCGACCGCTTACCGGGTCGAGCTCGGCGCCGTCCGGCGCGTTCACGAGCTCGAAGGTGATATCGTCGCCGTCGGCATCCACCGCAACGATGTCGTAGAGGAGCACGACTCCCTCTCGCGCGTACACCGTTCCGATGGGCTCGAACGTCGGAGGGTTGTTGCCCTCCAGGATGCGAACGAGACCCGTGGCGTCGGTCGTCGCCGGCGGGGTGCCATCGTCGCTCACGGCGATCCGCACACGGTGGTCGCCGGCCTGGCCAAAGAGCGGAAGCCAACGCACGACGCCGGTGGATTCGTCGATAGTCATGCCGTTCGGGCCCGAGGCCACCTCGAACCGCAGGTTGTTCATCTCCGCATCCGTCGCCGTCACGGTGAACTCGACGAGAAGCCCCTCCCGTCCCCGCACCGTGCCGATGGGCTCGACATCGGGTGACGCGTTCCCGCCCAGGCAGCCGGCCGCCTCCTCGTTGGTCAGCTCCGGAATCTCGTCTCCGCCAAGGAACAGGAAGTTGAGGAGGTTGACGCCGTCAGCGAGATCGATCTCTCCGTTGGCGTCCGTGTCCGCCACGGCCTCGCACCACGGCGCCGGGCCAGCGAGAAAGAGGAACTGCAGGATGAGCAGCGCGTCGGTCATTTCGAGGTGATCGGAGCGGTTGAGGTCACCTCGCCGCGGCAGCATGGAGGTCTCCTGGGCGCCCTGCGTGATCCACCGCGCGATGAGGTCGATCTCCGCAGCGTCCAGCGGCGCCTGTCCTCGCGGCATCCGAACGCCGAACCTGGGCACGTCGTTGGCGAGCTTGTCGAAGAGCGGAGAGCCGGCGGCGTCGAACGGCACGACGGCGGGCCCGCCGTACTGAGCGCCCTGGCTTTGAAGCGTCGAGCTGTAATCGCTCAGGTCAACACCGCTGACCGCACGCCCGATGTGGCAGGCGCCACCGCCGCAGCTACGGTCGAAGATCGGCTGAATCTCGGAGTCGTATTCGACACGTTCCTGTGCGGTCAGCGTCGAGATCGATGGAAGGGTCGCTATTACAAGAACCGCCACAATCGCGCCTGGACAGGCCAATCGCGCGTGCGTCGGGCGTACGGTCTTGATGCCCATGGCTTTACAAATCGTACGGTCTTGATGCCCATGGCTTTACAAATATCCTCGTCGGCTCGTCCGCCCCCCGGACTCGTTGGCGCCGGGATTTCCGATTCTATCGCTCCTGAGAGGCCATGTGTAGCCGCTCCTCCGGACGAATCACGTACGTCGGGCAAAAACACGCCTGGAAGCGCACCCCAGGGGGGTAGAAGTGACTCCCGGTACTCATCAGAAACGGGCGGGTGAAAGGTGTGTCAACTCTGAAGCCTGTCGCTTGACGTACAGTCTCAGCATCAGCGGAGGTCTCAGCGGCAGCATCTATGCGGCTTCGGCTTGCAGTCCTTTGTGAGCTCGCGAAAGGCGCTTTTTCGGGGTTGATTAGGTTGATCCCCGCCCTGCTCATTAATCTCCAGGAGGACTGGTGTCTCACTATCGTTGGCACAGAGGGCAGGACGGCGAATGGAAGGTATGCGAGAAAGTAGCGTCCAGCGTGCTCGCGCGAGGGCGTTCGTCTGCGGTGATTCTTCGCGCGCCTACATAGATCGCGCGACGTGTGCTACGCTGATTACTGAGTCTGAGGCTCCAGTCATCCGCCGCGAACGCAATCAGCGAGAGATCGCTCACACCATCGGTGCGGGGGTGACCCGGCACCTGTTTTCCTCGGTCGCGCTCGACTCTGCGTCTCGCGGATCCGTTCGCGGACGGATCCGTTGTCACAACGAGGACAAGTCGCAGTAGAGGAATAACAGCAGGCTGGTAGACGATCGTGATTCTCTGGCCGGGAGCCATGGCTTGGTTTCCGGTGTGCTTCCAGCAGCGCTTGTTGTACATCATTCCATCGGCTCCGACGTGTTCGTAGGTGCTCCGCGGGGTCTCGATTCAGGATGCCTTTCAGCGGGTCTCTTCAACCACTGTTATTCACTTCCTGAGAACGGTTTGGAGGTCTCTCCATGGACAGGTGTTTGACGATTTGCGGTCAATATTTGGGCGCCTTTATCCTCGCTTTCTCCCTGCTATTCTCAGTCGGTGATGATGCGCGAGCCGACTCCTTCATACGTGGCGACAGCGACGCCAACGGCTTGCTGCAGATCACGGATGGCGTGCGCGTCTTCGGCTTTCTCTTTCTCGGGAATCCGCTGCAGTTCGATTGTCCGGATGCCGCGGATGTGGACGACTCCGGCATCCTTGATATCTCCGATGGCATCTACGCGCTCAACTTCCTGTTCACCGGAGGACCGCCGCCGATATCGCCCTATCCGGACTGCGGCGTCGACCTCACCGCCGACGATCTGGACTGCGCGAGCTATCCTCTTTGCGTTCCGCCCGTGCCGCCGCGAGCCGCCCTCACCGCGACTCCGGACTACGGTCAGGCGCCGATCGAGGTCTCCTTCGACGCGACCGCATCGTCGGACGAGGACGGCGAGATCGTCGAGTACGACTGGGACTTCGGCGACGGCGAAGGCGCCGCGGGCGCCGTCGTCACGCACACCTATACGAGCTCCGGCATCTACACCGTGGTCTTGA
>CAYZGY010000566.1:1144-5620 GCA_964478085.1 uncultured Planctomycetia bacterium | reverse complement strand
CAGGAAGTTGACGTCGGTCGTGTTGAAGATCGTCACGCGACCGTCGACCGTAGCGACCATCGCGACCTCCTTGCCCTGGATGACGTGACAGCCAACGACTTCCTCACCGTCGCGCAGACGCATGAACTTCCGCCCCGTTCGCGTCGAGACCTCGGAGAAGGGAGCGATCGAGCAGCGCAACGCGTAACCGCTCGAGCTGATCGCCAGGAGGTGGTTGCGTGGAATCGTGCCCTCCTTGTCGTCGACCGATCCGTACTTCTTGAGCGAGCGCGGATCGAGCGAGATCGCCGCGATGACCTTCTCGCCGTCGCGGAATTTGAAGAGCCCCTGCACCGGGTCGCCGTATCCACGCGACGCCGGAATGTCGTTGATACGGATCGTGTACGCCGAGCCGAGATTGCTGAAGAAGACGACCGGGTACTTCGTGTTGCCGCCGAGGACAGAGAGCAGTTGGTCCCCTTGACGCATGCGCACCTTCGAGAGGTCGCCGACGCGCCCCGCGCGCTTCACCCAACCGTCGCGCGACAGCAGGATGATCGCGTCCTCGTCGACGATGAACGCCTCCTCGTCGTACTCGGTCTCCTGCGCACCACGGCCGCCGATCTTCGTGCGGCGCTCGTCGCCGAACTCCTTACGCGCCTCGGCGAGCTCTCTGCGGACGACCGCCCAGAGGCGCCGATCACTCGCGAGGATCGCCTCGATCTCCTTCGCCTGCTTCTTCTTCTCGCGCAGCTCCTCGAGGATCGCCTTGATCTCGAGCTTCGCGAGCTTGTAGAGACGCAGGTCGAGAATCGCGTTCGCCTGGATCTCGTCGAGCTTGAAGCGCTTCATCAGCTTCTCGCCCGCGTCCTTGCGTCCGTTCGAGCCGCGGATGATGCGGATCGCCTCGTCGAGCTCGTTGAAGATCTTGCGGAAGCCCTCGAGGATGTGGATCCGCTCCTTGAGGATGCGCAGGTCGTACTCGAAGCGACGCTTGACGACCTCGAAGCGGAACTGGATGAAGTGCTCGAGCATCGCCTTGAGATCGAGGCGAGCGGGCGAGAGTGTCTCGGCATCGTCGCTGTCGTCATCAGGGACGAGACACGTCAAGTTGACGTTGAAGTTCGACTGCAACGCCGTGTGCTTGAAGAGGTACGCCATGACGACGTCCGCCCGTGCGGCAAGACCCTGCGTACCGTCCTTGAGCTCGAGGACGATGCGGACGTCGGTCGTCGACTCGTCGCGCACGTCGACGAGCTGCGGGACCTTACGCCCCGCGATGAGCTCGCCGATCGACTTGACGAGGACGTCCTTCTGCACCATGTACGGAATCGACGAGACGACGATGCGAGGGTTCTTGTCGCCCTTCTCGACCTTGTACTCTCCGCGCACGCGGACAGCGCCCGAGCCCTCCTCGTAGATCTTGCGCAGCTCGCGCTTCTCGTTGAGGATCTGACCGCCCGTGGGGAAGTCCGGGCCCTTGATGTACTTCATCAAGTCGCTCGTCTTGAGGCTACGCTTCTGGATCAGCGCTTCGCAGGCCGAGCAGACCTCCGTGAGGTTGTGCGGCGGGATGTTCGTCGCGAGACCGACCGCGATGCCCGTCGTGCCGTTGACGAGGAGGCTCGGGATGCGCGACGGAAGCACGATCGGCTCGCGCGTCTTGCCGTCGTAGTTCGGGCGGTAGTCGACCGTGTCGCGATTGAGCTCTTGGAGGAGCTGCATCGAGACGCTCTGAAGGCGCGCCTCGGTGTATCGCATCGCAGCAGCGGGATCGCCGTCGAGGCTTCCGAAGTTCCCGTGCCCCTCGACGAGCGGGTAGCGCAGGCTGAAGTCCTGCGCCATGCGGACGAGCGTCTCGTAGATCGCCGAGTCGCCGTGGGGATGGAACTTACCCATGACGTCTCCGACGATGCGCGCGCTCTTGAGCGGCTTCGACGTCGGGCTCAAGTGGAGCTCGTGCTGCATCGCGTAGAGGATGCGGCGCTGAACGGGCTTGAGTCCGTCGCGCACGTCGGGAAGCGCACGCGACGTGATGACGCTCATCGCGTAGTTGAGGTAGCGGCGGCGGTGTGTCTCGTGGAACGCGACGTCTTGGATCGGGATCAGCGGCTCGGCTTTGGAACCTGCCGGAGCTCTTTTGCCTGCCCGCTTCTTCTTGGTCTTCTTTGCCATTCCTCTTCGGAAGATCTCAATCGGTGATCGATTCGGCCGTCGAATGCGCGATCGGTCACGCGCATGACGCGTCGTAGGAAAAGGAGATATTGCTCCCGGGTCGCGCTCTCCCGTCGAACACGGGTCCCGTGCGAGCCGGGAGCGCGATTCGGGGCGGTCTCCCCCAACGGATGCTCACGGCGCCGGAACGCCTCTCGAGCCCCGTCGGCTCCTCGGAAGACCGCGTCGCAAACGTTCGACGAACATCGGATTCGACGCCCGCTGCGAGCCCAGAAGTTCAGGGAGAGATTCTATCTTCGTTCGGTAATCAAAAGCAACCGCGAGCAGTTCCTCGGTCGGTTGGATGTCGAACGAGTTTGCCGCGAGCTCTCCCCGCGGATAAAAGTGAGGAAACCGCACGAACAGACGAGGAAGAAACATGCTCGCGAAGTCCCCGCGTCGACGCCCGGCGAACGCCCTCGGGCTCGCTATTCTCCTGGCCCTTCTGACGACGAGCCCGGCTCGAGCCGAGGTCGAGGTCTTCGAGATCTCGAGGGAGAACACGTCCGAAGCGCCAACCGGCAAGGAGGCCGATGGAATCATCGGCGACTTCGTTCTGCGCAATCAGCACATCGAGGCGCTCGTCTCGGGGAATCAGCCGAATCGCAAAGCGAACATGAGCACCAACTGGTCGTCGACGACGCCCGGGTGCCTCTACGACCTTTCCGTTCGCGGCAGCGGCAACGACCAGCTGACGTACCTCTCGCCATCCGGGATGAACGGCCCGATCTCGAGCGTGCGTATCGCCGAGATCGTCCCGAGCGTCCGTGGCGTCGTCGCGACGCGCACCACCGCAACCGGTGGTGGTCACGGCATGGAGCACAGCTACTTCCTCGAGCCCGCTTGGCGCTACCTCGCGATCTCCTCGCGCTACGTCAACGGGTCGGAGAAGGACTGGAAAGTCGCACCGGCCGCGGTGTGGAAGCAGTTCCTCCACCAGACGGTTGTCGCTGGCATCCGTACGGGCGACGCGACCAATCCGCCCGACAAGCAGGGTTACGCGACGTACACGGTCGTCGTCGACGAATCGAAGAGCGACATCCCGATCCGCCACATGCCGATCGCCCCCAAGGAGATCGTGATTCAGCCCGGCAAGGAGGCTCGCTGCATCACCTTCGTCGCCCCCGGGTCCTCCCCCGCGGAGGCCTGGGGAACTCTCGCAGCGCTGCGCGGCGAGACCGGGGCCCGCTCGATCCTCGTGACGGAAGGCGATGAGCCCGTCCGCACGGCGACGATTCTCGTCACCTTCCCCGGCGGCAAGAAGAAGCTGCGCGCCTACCCGGACATCGACGGTCGCGCCCGGCTCGAGCTGCCGCCTGGCGAGTACACGCTGCGAGCCAGCGACCTCGGCCGTCCCGACGTCGAGAAGAAGATTCGCGTCGAGGCGGGGAAGAGCGCCGAGTCGCGCATCGCCATGGCCGCCGCGTCGAGGATCACCTTCGAGGTGACGTCGGGTCGCGAGTCGCCGAAGAGATCGCCGTGCAAGGTGCAGTTCATCGGGATCAAGGGGACGCCCGACCCGAAGCTCGGCGTCGACATCAACGCGCACGGCTGCCGAAACCAGTACCACTCGGAGAACGGGCACTTCACGCAGCAGCTCCCGCCGGGCGACTACCGCCTCGTCATCACGCACGGCATCGAGTTCGACCACGTCGTCCGCGAGGTGTCGCTCGGCGCCGGCGACGCGATTCTCGTCAAGCCGCGCCTCGAGCGCGTCGTCGACACGCGCGGCTGGGTCTCGACCGACTTTCACAACCACTCGACGCCGTCGGGTGACAACTACTGCGGAACGGACGATCGCGTGATCAACCTCGCGGCGGAGAATGTCGAGTTCGCGCCGACGACCGAGCACAACCGCCTCTACGACTGGGCGCCGCACATCCGGAAGCTCGGGCTCGAGCGAGAGCTCGCGACGGTCGTCGGCATCGAGCTCACGGGGCCGAACGCTCACCTCAACGCCTTTCCGTACGAGGTCGATCCCTTCGCACAGGACGGAGGCGCGCCGACCTGGCAGCACGACCCGCGCATCAACGCAATCATGCTGCGCGACTTCCAGGGCAGTCGCGCCGATCGTTGGATCCAGGTCAATCACCCCTCGGTCGGAAGGTTCTTCCGCGATCGTGACAACGACGGTGTCGCCGACGGTGGTTATGAGGGGCTTCCGGACCTCATCGACGCGGCCGAGTTTTGGTCGCTCGAGATCCTGCGCAAGGAGCCGTGGTTCCTGCGCGTGCGCGAGAACAGTGAGAGCTGGCGCGAGAACCGCACCTTCGCGTGGCTCCA
>CAYZGY010000566.1:0-1134 GCA_964478085.1 uncultured Planctomycetia bacterium | reverse complement strand
GGCGTCGGCGGCTGGCGAACCTACGTCAAGAGCTCCGTCGACGAGCCGCACAAGATCGACTCGAAGGAGATCGTCCGAAACGCTCGCGCCGGGAAGATGGTGATCTCGAACGGCCCCTTCCTCGACGTTCGCCTCGACGACGGCACGATCGCGGGCGGCCAGACCGTCGCGCGCGGCGAGTTTCACGTCCAAGTCGACGTGCGCTGCACGGACTGGATCGACGTCGACCGCATCCAGGTTCTCGTCAACGGACGGCAGCCGAAGGAGCTCAACTTCACGCGCAAGAGTCACCCGAAGCTCTTCTCGAACGGCGTCACGAAGTTCTCCCACCGCATCCCCGTCACGCTCACCGAGGACGCGCACATCATCGTCGCTGCCGTCGGCGAGGGCTTCACCCTCCGGCGCGGTTGGGGTAATACTTGGGAGTCCGGCATGCACCCTTGCGCGTACACGAACCCGATCTTCGTCGACATCGACGCGAACGGTTGGCGCCCCAACGGTGACACGCTCGACTACCCGCTCCCGACTGGCAAGAGCCCGATCCCCAGACCAAAGGCCGAACCTGCGAAGAAATAGCCTCCGCGTGACTCCTCCCCGGCCGGCCCTGCTTGCGGCTCGAACTGCTGCGCGGTGTAATAGAGTTCGGTCTGATCGGGATCCACCTAACGGAGGTCAAAGGAATCCATGCCGCGCGCGAACGCTCGCCCGCACCGCCCCCGGAGGGTCTGCGGCGTGCGAGCCCTCCTCGCCTGTTGCGCCATTTTGACGACGGGCTTCGGCCCATCGCCGAACGGTCTCGCATGGGCTCAGGACGATCCGCTCGCGTGTGCACCGGTCGTGCCACTCGACCTCGAGGCTCCCGAGGGAACCTCGCTCGGCTGGCGCATCGAGAAGAGCGGTGACTGGGTCGCGATCGCGGCTCGACACCGCATCGTCGTCTTCCTCGAGCTGGTCCACGACGAGTGGATCGAGCAAGACCGCGTCGAGCTCGAGAACGCGAACCGCATCCACGCGATCTCGCTCGACGTCGATCGCCTCGCGGTCGGTTACGAGTCGACCGACAATGCCGGATCGGGCCGCCGGGCCGGGGATAGACCCCACCCCACAAACAACGAAAAAAACCCCCACCAACAC
>CAYZGY010000565.1:0-5622 GCA_964478085.1 uncultured Planctomycetia bacterium | reverse complement strand
GAATGATGTCGAGCGTCGCCATCGCGAGGCCGGCACCGTTGACCATGCAGCCGATCGAGCCATCGAGCTTGATGTAGCTCAGGTCCGACTCGGCGGCGCGGCGCTCCTGAGGGTCCTCCTCGTCCGGATCGCGGAACTCGCGAATGTCGGGGTGACGGAAGAGCGCGTTGTCGTCGAACGAGAACTTCGCGTCGAGCGCGACGATCGTGTCCTCCTCCGTTTTGACGAGGGGGTTGATCTCCGCGAGACTCGCGTCGGTTTCGATAAAGCTCTTCGCGAGTCGTACGAGGACCTTCGCCGTCTCGCCGATCAGCTTCCCGCGCATCCCGAGGCGGTGCGCGACGTCGCGAGCCTGGTACGCGGCGAGGCCCGAGACGGGATCGATCGGCGCGTAGAAGATCTTCTCGGGCGTCGAGGCGGCGACCTCCTCGATGTCCACGCCACCTTCGGCGGACGCCATGAGGACCGGGTGCTCGAGCTTGCGGTCGAGGACGACGCCGACGTAGTACTCGTGAGCGATCGTCGACGCCTCGGTGACGAGCAGCTTGCGCACCTTCTGGCCCGCAGGGCCCGTTTGCGGGGTGACGAGCTGCATGCCGAGAATGTTCGACGCGTGCTCACGAACCTCGTCGAGGCTCTTGGCGAGCTTGACGCCCCCACCCTTGCCACGACCACCTGCGTGGATCTGGGCTTTGACCACCCAGAGATCGCCGCCGAACTCCTGCGCGGCGGCCACTGCGTCGTCGACGGATTCGGCGAGCTTCCCGCGCGGGATCGGGACGCCGAATTTGGCGAGGATTTCCTTCGCCTGGTACTCGTGGATCTTCACGAAATCGCGCCTCGAAAAATCGAAATATCGAAATATCGGAAACGAAAACGCCTCCGAGAAGCGCTCTCGCGACAAATTCAAAAGGCCAAATTATAGACCGACCGATACCTACGACAAGGCCAAACCCGCCCACCCTGGCGGCTTTCCGCGAGGGTTTCGCAGTTCTTGGAGGAGACCCACATGACGGACGTGCACGCCCGCATCGCGCCTGCCGATCGGCGCTTTCGACGTACAGTTTCTTGTCTCGCGACACTTTCGCTCGTGGCCTTGTCGCTCGGTTGTGCGTCGTACGCCGCGCGCCCGCTCATCTCGTCCGGTGCGGCCTCGTCGTACCTCGAGCACACGGAGCGCCACGGGCTCCACATCGCGGTTCTCGACCTCTCGAACTTGCGCACGACCGAGAAGCACTTCGATCGCGATCTTCCCGACTACCAGTTCGTGCCGGTCCAGTTCCTCGCCGAGCTCGACAGCCGCTCGGACGAGGTTTTCAACCTGCGCCGCGAACACCTCCACCTCGTTCTCCAAGACGCCACGCGACTGCAAGCCGTCGACCCGATCGACGTCATCGACAAGGTGTCGTTCAGCCACGTGCGCTCGTTCTTCAGCTTCCTTCTCCTGATTCCAGGACCGTTCGTCACGGCCTCCGTCTCGAGCGCCAACGAGGAGCTCGAGAGCGACTACCTCGAGAAGTCGCTGCGCAGCGTGCGTCTCAGCCACAACATGCGAACCTTCCAGGGCGTCGTCTTCTTCCGCGTTCCGGCGGAGTACGACGGACGCGTCAACACCGAGGACGCCTTCGTCGAGGTCGTCGCACACCGCGAAGGCGGGACGGAGTCGAAACTCGGCTCACGCGTCGAATTCCCCGTCCACTTCAGTCGTTAGAAGGGAACCCGATCGAGATGATCTCAGCCGTCGAGTCGACGTGCCCCCCTCGTCCTGCCGGGCGACAGTTACTGGCCGCTCTCTGTGCCGCGTTTCTGGCGATCGTGCTGACAAGCTGCGGAGGGCTCGGAGAGAAGGAAGAGGCCGCGCTCGAGCGTGCTCGACTCGCTCTCGACGAATCGCGCTACGCGAACGCCCTGGTCGACTTCGACGTCGTCCTCGAGACGAACCCCGAGCATGCCCCGAGCCGACTCGGACGCGCGGAAGCCCTCCTCGAAACGGGAGACTCATCGACGGCGCTCGCCGAGGTCGACGCCGTGATCGCCTCGGGTGACCTCGACGTCCGTGGAGAGTCACACGCGCGCTACGTCCGCGGCCGCTCGCTCATCGAGACGGGGCGGAAGCTCCTCGGAGACACCGCGTTTCGGACTCGCGGCGCGACGCACGACGTGGCACGTCGCGCTCGGGAGAGATTCATGGCTGCGAACGTCGCCCTGCGGCGCTCGACGGAGCTCGACCCGTCGCGGTACGAACCCGTCCTGTGGCGCGCCTACGCGCTCTACCGCCAGGAGAACTTCCGCCGGGCCCTCGAGCTGCTCCAGTCGTGTGCGAAGCTCGCCGAGAACGACTGGCGACACGCGTTCTTCCAAGCGCTCGCGTGGGATGGGCTGCAAGGTCTCAACTCCCAGGCGGTCTCACAGGTGCTCGACGTCGCGCTCGAGAATCCGCGTGTCGAGACGACTCCCGTCGTCGTCTTCCTGATCGACATTCACGACGAGGTGCCCGAGGAAACCGCACGACGCATCGAACGAATCGTCGCGGCATTCGCCGAAGAGACGGCATCGAAGGACGCCGCGATCACCAGCTTTCTCGCACGTGCTGAAAAGAGCAAGATCGAGCGTGCGAACGCGGCCGAGCTCGATCGTTCCATCGAGGATGCCAAGCGCCTGGCGGCCGCGGACAAGTACGAAGAAGCGCTCGCGCGTCTCGAGGACTTTCGCAAACGCGGCTTCACGTCCGCCGAGCTCGACAAGTACTACGCGGAGCTCGGCGAGCGCTGGTCTCGCGTGCTCGAGGTTCAGACAGCCGACTACCTGCGTCGCGGGACGGTGGGCGATCTCGAGAAGGCTCGGGCGAGCTACGAACGCGCGAACAAGCTGACGGCTGACCTCGACCGGCAGATCACGCTGACGAAGAAGCTCTCGATGGTCGATGGCTTGCTCGCGCAGCACAATTACGCCGATCGCTTGCGCGCGGCTCGCGAAAGGCTCGACGCGAAGGACGTCTCGGCCGCTCTCGAGCTGCTCGATCTCCTACCGGAAGCCTCGCTCTCGGAAGCGAATCGAGACATGTGCTTCTACTTGCGAGGACGAGCCCACTTCGAGAAGAAGGCCTGGCAGCAGGCTTCGCAGGCCTTCGCTCGGGTCTCGCCGGACGGTCTGCGAGCTCTTCCGCGGCTCGAGCTCTGGAGAGGCTGGTCGCTCGTCCGCAGCGGACGCACCGTCGAAGGTGTCCGCGCGTTCGAGAAGACGCGCGAGGTCGATCGTGATGACGCTGTCGAACGCCTCATCGCCGAGCAACACGTTCGCGACAAACGATTCGCCGACGCTCTCGCATGCCTCGGACGCGTCGAGGAGGCCGAGCCCGCCGACGTAGGTCTCGAGGCGCGGTGCCGCCATCACCTGGGCGTGGCGCTCTTCCAGTCCCGCGAGTACAAGCGAGCGATCCGGGAACTCCGAGCCGCCGACGAGCTCTACAGCGAGCAGTTGCAGAAACCCTCAGCTGAGACCGTCGCGTTCCTCGGACGTGCCCTCCATCGAAACGGCGACGTCGAGGCCGCCCGCGAAGCGTTCGAGCGGTTCGTATTCCTCGATCCCGGGCCGGAGGTCGAGAGACGATTCCGTGACATCTTCCTGACGCTCGCTCGCGCGCGACTCGCAGCGCGAGACCGACGCGGTGGCTACGACGCGCTCGAGACCTACCGCCGACAAGGCGGAACGCTCCCTGCCGATATCGCGAGCCAGTTCGTACGCCTCGCAGCGACCTTCCGCGACTTCCTGCCCTTCGAGCGCGTCGCGTTCTGGCGCTACGAGAAGGCCACACCGGACGGTCGCGAGAGCTTCGACGTGATCGTCCGAGGCCGCAGCGAGGACCGCTACCTGATCGAGCGACGCGAAGGCTCCGTGACGCTCGAGGAGGAGTGGTCGCGAGACGGCGTCTACCTGGTCCGCAAGAGCGGTCAGGCCGTCTTCCGCGTCCCGCTCAGCCTCACGATCGAGGACAGCGAGCCGCCACACGTCGAGTTCGAGAAAGACGGGCAGAGATACCAGGCGAGCGTCGTGTCGTTCGACACGGTCGTCAAGCTCGACGAGAAGCGCGAGTATCGTGGTTGTCTGCGCGTCGACACGTTGCGTGAGATCCCCGTGCCCGACGGCAAGCCTCGCACCATCCGCCAGAGGATCTGGCTCGCGCCGGACGTCGGCGAGGTCAAGCGACAGGTGCTCGAGGGCCAGAACCTCGTCTGCGAGGTGACCCTCAGCGAGGTCCGCAGACGAGAAGCGCCCCTCGAGTGAGGGGCGCTGTGTTCGAGTTCTTCGTAAGCAGGATCAACTAGCGTCGGTCGGACGCGTTATCGCTCTTCGCGCCGCGTAACAGCGTCTCGTCCACCACCGGCCGGAGCCTCGTCGCGGTCCTTGACGCGATCGTACCCGCGCCGCGCGTGCTCGTGATCGGGGTCGAGGTTCTTGAGGACCGTCCCGTACTGCTGCGCCGCGAGCGCGTACTTCTTCACCGACTCGTAGACGCTTCCGAGCTGCGTGCGGAGCTCGATCTCGAGGCTCGAGGAGTCTCGCAGCTCCGTGCTCGCCCTGAGAGTGTCGAGCCCCTCCTTGAGCGCGAGGGCCGCGCTCTTGGTATCGCCTCGGAGCCGGTAGATCTTGGCGACGCGGACGAAGAGCCCGATCGACGTCGACTCGAGGTCTTCGCGAACGGAGAGGACGTTCTGGTTGTAGACGCGACGCGGGAACGGGAGCTCGTCGACCTTCGGCGCGTCGCCCGTGCCGAGCACCTGGACCGTGCGGAGGCGATTCTCGATCGACTGAATCGCGCCGAGAAAAGTTCGGAGCGCCGCCTGGAGCTCGATCTTGCGCTCCGACGGCGTCAGCTCGTTCTTCGTCGTCGCGAGCATCCAGTGACACGCACCGACGCCGATCATGCCCGAGATGCTCGTCGGGTCGAGCGCGACACTCGAGTTGTACTCGTCGAGCGCACCGAGGACGTCACCGCGGATCATGCGAACGGTTCCGAGCTCGTAGTGAATCCAATGGCGATCACGGTCGTTCATCTCCGGATCGGCGCTCGCAGCGCCGGTGTCGAGGAGTCGCTCGGCGTCGCGGCGGGGCGTGTCACGCGCCGTATCGGCCGTCACCGGGTCGGCGGGGGGGGGGTAGAGGAGGACGGCGAGGCTCGTCTGCGCCTTGTGGAAGCTCGGGTCGCGCTTGACGGATTCGCGCAGGAAGATCTCGCTGCGGCGGTACTTCTCCGAGCGGAGGAACTCGTGCGCGCGCTTCCAGAGGTCGATGGCCTCGCGACGCTCGACTGTCTGGATCTGCTTCTTCGTGAGGATCAGTCGCGACTCTTCGTTGATCGAGGTCTCGTTCTTGGCCCACCACTGTCGCCACTCCTCGATCGATGTGGCGCGCGCCTCCGGCGTACCGTCGGCGCGGAACCCGTGGTCCTTGCCCGCCGTCTCACGCAGGACACGTGCGGCGAGCTCGCGGATCTCCCGCTGCTTCTCGCCACCGAGCGAGAGCGCGTCGATGAGCGTCGGGAGACCGACGAGGATTCGGTTCCTGGCCAGGGCGACCGCGGCGACGAACTGGAGCTGGCCCGAGTTCTCGTTGTAGAGCGTC
>CAYZGY010000564.1:0-5622 GCA_964478085.1 uncultured Planctomycetia bacterium | reverse complement strand
GGTCCGCGAGTGCTGGGGCAATGGGGGAGGCCCCTGCCGGCCCATGTACCCGCCCGAGCGGTCGCTCGTGAAACGACTCGAGAAGAAGCCCTTCGCCCTGCTCGGAATCAACAGCGACAGGGACCGAGAGAAGCTCAAGGAAACGATCAAGAAAGAGAAGATCACGTGGCGCTCCTGGTGGAACGGCGGCTCGACCTCGGGCCCGATCTCGAGTGCGTGGAACGTCACGGCTTGGCCGACGATCTACGTCCTCGACCACAAGGGCGTGATTCGATTCAAGAACGTGAGGGGCGAGGAGATGGACAAGGCCGTCGATCAGCTGCTCGCAGAGCTCGAGGTTGAGAAGAAGCCGGCGAAGAAAGAGCCGGCCGGGAAGAAGTAACGATGCAGGGTCGAGTGATCACCGCGGCGGCGCCGATCGTCCTTTCGCTCCTCGCGGTGATCCCTTCGTCCGGCTGTGCCGCGCGAGGGCAGTTCGAAGGCGGTACGCGGCTCGAGTTCGAATACGACTCGGGGGAGGCGAACACCGCGTCCAAAGAGCTTCGAAGCGTCATCGAGAAACGGCTCGAGCTCGCGAAGCTCGCCCAGTTTCGCGTCGAGGCGGCCGATGCGGGGACGCTTACGGTCGATGTCCCCGATGCGGTCTCGAATCTCGAGGAGATTCAGCGTCTCGTGACGCAGTCGGGGCGCTTCTCGTTTCACCTCGTCCTCGCCGGAGACGCCGCACGAGTCGACGAGTCGCCCGAAGGCAAGATCGAGGACGCGACGATCCAAGACGCTCGAGCGTTCGTGAACGAGTACGGACAAGCCACCATCCTTGTCGACTTCGATGACGAGACGGGTACGCGACTCGGCGAGCTGACCGAGAAGAACATCGAGCGCAGACTCGCGATCGTCCTCGACGGGCGGATCCTCGCACAGCCCGTGATTCGCGATCGCATCGAAGAGAGAGCGATGCTCAGCGCCGTATTCTCCGAAGAGGAGATGCACGAGACAGCCGCTGTCCTCGGAGGTGGTCGACTGCCCGTCGCGCTCCGCTTCGTTCAGCGCTCCTCGAGGTAGACGATCTCGCTCCCGACTGAGTTTACCCTATCGTCGGAGAGCCGCCTCGAGCGGCCGATCAATCCTTCGTCTCGAGACGAAGGATCGTTGCTTCGATCGCGGCGCGCTTTTCGGTGGGCGCCTTTTCGAGGACCGTGCGCAGGTAGGGCAGGATGAGATCGGGTCTGCGCGCGAATGCCCTGACGAGCAGATCGAGCGCACTCGCTTCGACTTTCATCGAGGCAGGCGATTCGTGGAGAGCCTTCGCGATGCCGCCCATGTAGGTCTCCTTCCACGTGAGGTCTTCCCCGGGCGCCGGCAGAATCATGCCGAACTGTTCCTGGCACCAGAGGAGAGCCTCGACGATGGCCGTCGATTCCTCTTCTCCGAGTCCCGCACGAACGACGGTCTCGATCCGCTTTCGCGCCGCTTCATCCTCGACGCGGAGCTTCGTGAATGCGGAGAACGCTGTCGCGCGCACGTGGACATCGGGATCGTCGAGGAAGGGGCGAAGTTTCGCGAGTGGTGGCGTCTTCAAGAGACCGGGGTCGAAGGAGCTCTGAACGGCGATGCGTCGCAGGTCTGGCTCGTCCGACTCGAACCAAGACTTCGTGATTTTCGCGGCGGTCTTGTCGACGGCGTGTGCACGCGTGATGACTCCAGCAGCGAGTTCGCGAAGCTCGTTCGTCGAGCTGTTGACGATCTCCTCGAGCTGCGGTATCCCGTCGCCGATTTGCGTCGCGAACTGCGGAGGCCGATCAGGGAGGGTGTACGGAGTCAGAGCAGCCGAGAGAGCTTGAAGGAGCGCCGTCCGGTTCTTTCCTTCGTGCGCTCGAAGCGAGGCGAAGATCGCCGCGGGCTCGGTACCCGCGAGCGTGATGAGTGCCGAGCGGCAGGTCGCTGGCACGGCCGTCTTCGTGGAGAAAATCGTCGAGAGAATCAGATCGATGACTTCGGGACTCTTCGCACCGAGCTGCGCGAGTCTGCGATCGAGGCGGAGCTGGTGCAGGAGTCTCTTGCTGTCCGTTTCGGCGAACTCCAAGAGCGCTCGCGTCGCCTCGGGGGCGATCCTGGGAGGCGAGTCGCCGACCAGCCTCGCGGCGGTCCGTAGGAGCTCGTGCTCGTCCGCGAGTTTCGGAAGACTCTCGATCAAGCGACGAGCCGATCGTTCGCTGATGTTCGTGAGGTTTCGCACCTCGAACATCGCCTCGACCTGGCTGCCGCTCGTCAGGCCGAGGAACTGGTCGAGGAGCGCTTCGTGGATCTTCTCGCGAAGCGCGAATTGCTCTTTCGACCGCGCTTGAATCTCCGCGTGGAGATCAGGCGTCAGTTCCGACCGAATGCTGATCGAGCTGAGGCGCACTTTGTGCTCGTCGATCCGCTTCAGAAGAGTGCCGAAATGCTGCGTGCCGTAGTGAGTCGAGGTTTCGTGCTCACGACGAATCTGCTCGATGAGCGATTCGATGACCTCCGCGCTCGCCAACGGGTGAATACCGGTCAGCTCGATGCGCACGAAGTGGCCGACCCTGGGGCGATTGAGGACCGTCTCCGTCGTGATCCGACGAAGGTACGGAAAGAGGTAGAGAGCGCAGCGCGCGTGCTTGCGTGCGAGCTCGAACTGCTGGGTGTCGAATCTCTCCAGCTCGAGCGCCCGGTCGACGGCACGCAGCGCTCGCTTGGTTCCCTGGGTGAGTGGCGGTGGATCGAGCCAACCCTCTCGGATCAACTCGAGACGTTTTCTCTGCTCGGAATCGGGAGTGCTTCCGAGGAATGCACGATTTAGGTGGCCATGGACGGCCGACGAGAGGAGAAGAATGGCCCACAGTCGATGAGTGACAGTGTCGCTCTCGAGCACGGTCGTGAGAGAACTGTAAGATCGCTCGCCCATCGTCGCGAGCGCTTCTTGGCAGACAATTGCGCGAGCGAAACCGGGCACCTCGCTCTTCCACGTCGCGAAGAAGTCGTGCTCCGGCGTTCGGACCACTCCGTGTCCCGAATCCGGCCAAACCGCAGTCTCGGGCTCTTCGTGACCGACGAGGGATAGAAACTCTGCTGCGAGGTAGATCGCGGTACGGTCACCACCGATACGCGCGAGCTCGTCGACCGTGCTTTCCCAATCGTCGCTGTCGAGATCGTCGATCGAGGAGAGGAGCCAAGCCTCGTAGAGAAACTCACGCTGCACCACCGCAATGGTTACGGCGACGACGACGCAGGAGAGCGCGGTGATCCAGAGGAGGCGTTTCTTCATCGAGACTCTTCCAGCGAACGGATCGCCACGTCGATCCACGCGCGTTCGGTTTCGGACGCCTTCTCACGACGTTCACGCAGGACCGGCAAGACGATCTCGGGTCGGCCCGAGTGTACTTGGAGGAGAACTCCCATCGCGAGCTTTCGACTCTCTTCGGAGCGCCCGGTTTCGAAGATCGCCTTCGCCGGTTCGCTGAGCGCCGCGGCGGCTACGTCGCGAGGTCCGAGCTTGTCGTACAGCGCTTCGAGCGACTCAACGAGCGCGAGCTCCTCGACTTCGCCGGCACGCTCGGCGACATGTGCGATAAGCGCCTGCCGGGCAGCCTCCTGGACCCAGCCGATTCGGCCGAGTGCGATGACGGCTTCGGTGCGAGCTTCGCCCTCGTCTTCCGCGAGGACCGGGAGAAGCAGTGGTATCGCGTCACCGCGGTCATCCGGTACCAGGCCGTACGCACGGATCGCGATGCGGCGAAGATCGGGAGGTCCGGACTCGGCCCAGCTGTTGAGGTGCCTGTCGGCGTCGAGGTTGAAGAGTCTTGCTTGTCCGATGATCATCACTGCGGCCTCGCGCACCTTCGGGTCTTCGCTCTTCGTGTAGGTGAGGATCGTCGGCAGACCCGACTCGTAATTCGAATGGATGAACGCGTTGTAGTATCGCTTCTTCGTCGGATCGATCGAACCGGCGAGCGCACGGAGAATCACGGCTTGGCCTTCGAGCGGGTGGCGCGCGAGCGCGTCGAAGAGAACTCGCGGACCTTGCTGCGCGACGTGAGACAGTATGAGGAAACCGGGTGCTCGCAGCTCGCCGTCTTCGGCGCTGCTCGTCAGAACGATCTCATCGACCGCGGGCTCACTACGAAGCGAGATCTTGGTGAGCACCGAGGTCGCCGTGCTGGAGGGGTCCTGGCTCCTTCTCTTGAAGTCGATGAACGGGAGGAGTTTTCGCACGACGTCTTTGGCGATCGTCGGCGGGGCCTTCAGGAGCGTCACAGCGCCAGTCAGAAAGAGCCCTTGGGATTTCCAGGTGTCGAGCCTCTCGAGGATCTTTCGGATCGCCGCTAATGACATTTGCTCGAGGTTTCCGAGCTCGATCAAAGCTTCGTGGACTCGGCCTTCGTCCGTGCTCGAGATGTCCTCGACGAAGTCACTCTCAATGGCGGCGCCAGCCGCGAGATTCTGCTCGAGCTGATCGCGCACCTCCTTCTTGAGCGAGTCCGGAAGGATGAGCGACTTGAAGTAGTCGTCGATCTCCTTATTTCGCGAGGCGATTTTCCTCATGTAGATTCCAGAGAGCGATCGGGCGGACGTGAGCACATCGGGCTGTTCACAGCGTCGCGCCACCTCGAGCGCCGGGTGCGTGAACGAGTTTCCGATCACGAAGTAGTGAAGCGGAATGATCCGCGATTCGTTGACCGGGAGACCGCGCCTGACGATGCCGTCGGCGATGACGGGAATCGAGAAGGGCTTCGCGTAGAACGCCGCGCGCGCGAAGCCGACCTCGCGGCGAGACAGAGGACGAGTGGCAGTCGAAGCTGACCTGGACGGTGCTTCATGCCTCGGCAGCGAAGGACCTCTCGGTCACGCGTCGTTACCTGGATCTCGATAAGGCTCTGGGAAGTCTCGATCGTTCGATCGAAGCAGCCAAAGTCGAGGGGCTCGAGCTTCGATACATCGACTTGAAGACCGTGGGGAAGGTCAGCACCATCGGCGAGAAAGACGAAATACTCTTTCCGGAGTCGCGAGTCTCTGTCGTCGCTCCAGCCTCCGAGAATGGAGCCTTTCGGGCACTGAACGAGGCTTTCGCGGACGAGAAGATCTCAGACTTTGACGCGAAGATCTTGTCGAAGACGGGACGCGGAAAGGTCACCGTCTTCTCGATCCGGCTCGAGCCGCGCTCAGCGTGATCGATCGGGCCTGAGCCTCTACTCGTCCTGCGCCGTCACGAGCTGACGACGGTGGAGAACGTAGAGCGCGAGTCCGAGAAAGACGATCGCGTACGTGACCAGCGCGGCGATGTAGGCGCCGGGGGAGCCGTCGCCGGCGGGACCCCAAGGCGCTTTCGGCGCGACGTCCGCCACGTGAGCGAGAAGAGACCGCACGTGGTACGTCACTGTGAGCTTCGAGACGACGGCGGGGATGTTCGAGATCGCCGCTTCGAAGATCATGATGTAGAGAACGCCGGAGACCATCGCTCGACGAAGCGCAAGGACACCGATGAGAACGAGCACCGCACCGAGCGCCAGACTCCAGAGAAAGGTCAGGCCGAAGAGCGAGAGCCAGAGCGTCGAAAGCTCGGACATACCCATCGTCCAATAGCAGCCCGCCAGGCCGACC
>CAYZGY010000563.1:0-5644 GCA_964478085.1 uncultured Planctomycetia bacterium | reverse complement strand
GCGAGGAACGGGCCGCCCTGCACGGGAGCAGGAGGCGGAGGAGCGGGACCCAGACCGGCCATCCAGTTGAGAAGGTATATGGAGTCTTGAAGATCGATACTCTCGTCATCGTTCGAATCACACGCGAGCTCACAGTCAGGCGCAGGCCCGCCCGCGAACAGGAAATTCAAGACATAGTAGACATCACCGAAGAGTCCGGCGACCGTTCCGTTGTTGTTGCAGTCACCCCGGATAAAATCACAGGATGTCAAGTCGATCTGACCTCCGGTCAGACTCAAGTCCGGCGGCAAAACGTCACATCCGCTCGTCGCCTAGACCAGGTGGTCCAGCGGGATGAACCCGCCGGGAAACGCCAGATTTCCTCCGAAGTCGATCGGGTACGTCCCGGTCGCGACCGTCGGATCAGGTTCGAACGTCACCTCCACCAGGTCGGTGAGGGGAGTAGCGGCGGGAACTGTCGTGATCCCGAGGGCCGCTAACGTGTTTCCCGCCGGGCCGACCTCGAAGATGAATCCACCGAGCGGAGGATTCGACAAGTCCGTGACGCTGGTGATCTGACCGGGACAGCCGATCTCGATGTTGAAGCCGAAGGCGCTGATCGAGGCAGCTCCGCCGTCGGCTATCACCCGGAAGGTCATCGACTGGTTCGGGCAGTTGATTGCCGGAACGGACGGGGGATCGATGAACATCTCGTACGGCCCGGGCGGCGCCACGCACTGCGCCTGGATCGACCCACCCGGAGGCAAGACCGACAAGCAGAACACGAACGCGGCGGGGAGCATCGAACATCGCATGGCAACCTCCCTGCGATCTGAAGTCTGCCCGGTGTCATCCGGGCGTGGTTGGGGAACCGGCCTCGTGACTACCTCTATTCGTTCTCGGCCAGCCGCGTGCCCGAAGCCGAGGCCGAGTTCAATATGATCAGCATCGACGACGACGGACCCGGATGCAACATCGCATATGGCGCTGACCGTGATTCGTTGGGATAGTTCGACCCGCGCTCACTTCCAATCGGGAAACCGCGCAGAATCCGCGACCGGCAGGATGCGGAGCCGAGCGTGACAATGGTCACGAGCTGCGAGGATTCCTGAGAACTCCGCCTGGAGCTCGTCGACGGACACCGAGGTTGTCGCACGACGCGAAATCGGCACGCGCTTTCTCTCGATCGCCGGTCCTCACGGTCGCACTAACTCCGGTCTTGGTGTTCCGAGTCGGAGCATTCGATCGAGGATATCGCAGCTCAGTCGTGCTTCCGTCTCTTGGTTGTTTCGGTCGCGTGACCGGAGTCGTCTTTCGAAGAGTTACAGGATTCGAAAGAACGCGTTCTCGACGTGAGCCTGGCGACGGTATCGCGGTGCTTTTTTCCACTTCCTGCGGCCAATCTTTCGAACTCGGTTCACGGGGTGAGGGCCCAGCGAATCCGGGCACCCCGAGCGCCGGACGAGAAGAGGCCGATGCCCCTCTGGAGAATCCTGCAAGGGGCGAAGTACCGAACACCGTTTGCAGCGCGGTCGAGATCGACACACGAAGCTCCGTCCCTTTCGCCGTCACGCGAGCGGCGAAAAGGGAGAGACCTGAGTCGACTGGGAGGTTCTCAGGGGACTCAGCGGCCGTCGAGTGTACCTTCTGTTTTCCTGGTCTAAACGCGATCAGAGGTGTCCGAACGAACGTCGGACTACGCACAGGGAACTTCGGCGGCGACGAAAAACCGCCAACGGCGCGAAGAAAGAAGCGGCTCGGAACGCAGGCACACCGCGGTCGTGGCGAAAAACTCCCTCGTTGGTCGTCCGTCTCGCGAATTACCCAGCGCCAGTCAAGCTCCTCAGCCTACCGCGGTACAGCGGCGACGGGGCGGAAATCGAGGCTGTTGCCGCGAGCGACCGGAATCAGCGCGCTACGGACCGCCGAGCGGCAGAGGCAGAGCTGGGCGCTGTCTCCCCACCAGCCGCCTCGTAAGGCCCGGCTCGGCGACTGCGTGCTACTGCGAGGGGCGGGTTCGACCGCGGCCGCGCTCGCGTAGAATCCGGCATCGACCCAGTCTTCGCACCACTCCCACACGTTTGCGTGCATGTCGTGAAGGCCAGACGCATTCGCTGGCTTCTGACCTGCGATATGCGGCCGTTTCGCGGAATTGGCCCCGTACCCAACCGACCGTCGCCATGTCCTCGTCGGAATCACCCGACGAGTATCGAGTTCGCGTTCCTGCTCGGCACGCATACTGCCACTGCGCTTCCATGGGAAGCGACGATCCCACGCGATCGCGAGAATCCATGCGGTCGTCCGAGGAGACCTGTCCGACAGGAAGCTGTTCGTCTCGAAGCAGCCAGGGATCGCTGCCGATCACGTCAGTCCACTGCTCTTGAGTGACCTCGTACTTCGCGATGAGGAACGGGCTGAGAGTGACTTCATGCTGCGGCAGCTCGTTTTCGTGCCCCCGGATGCCCTTCAGATTCCCCATCGAAAACGTCTCGCCCGGCACGTGCACGAACACGATCCCCGTCTGCCGGTGCCGGTACTCGGGCTGCTAGCCCTGCTCGTTGTCAGGCACTCTTTCGAACTGCTGGCGGAACTCGTACCAGGCCACGTCGCTCGGCCAGTTGAAAGCGAACGCCACGATGGCGATGAGCAGCACGGCTGCTGCAGAGAACGTCGCGATCCTCGGTCCTCGATCCTCGGTCCTCGGCGAGCATGGAGGCATCGTATCACGAGGGCTCGCGTCGGCGAGAAGACGAGTGATCTTTGCCCGCGGGCATGACGCTCGAGGTGGTGGAGGTGGCTGGGTCGGCTTGAAGGTCGGACGGGAATGGTCGGACGGGATGGTCGGACGGCGCGCGAAGTCGCCGGGTGTGTTGCGGCGCGGATTATTGGGAAAAAAACGGCGGTTCTCGTCGTCGAGGAGCTCGAGAGCGAACTCCGACGGGTACGTTAGAGACCGAGCGGAGGCGCTCCTTTTGGGGGATTCCCCACAAGACGACTCCACAGGCGGGAATCGGACCGTGGCCTCGTCACAGAGGCCAGATCCACAGGAGCATCGGCGTCGCGACGAGCACGATCAGGATTTCGAGCGGCAGGCCCAGTCGCCAGTAGTCACCGAAGCGGTAGCCGCCCGGGCCCATGATCAGCGTGTTGTTCTTGTGCCCGATCGGTGTCAAGAACGCACACGACGCGGCGACGGCCACGGCCATCAGAAAGGTGTCCGGGTTCACCTCGAGACGACGCGCGAGATCGACCGAGAGCGGTGCGGCGATGACCGCGGTGGCGGTGTTGTTCATCACGTCGGACAGGCTCATCGTCGCGACCATCAGCAGCACGAGCACGACGACGGGAGAGAGACCTGCCGACAAGTCCCCGACCGTCTGCGCGATCAAGGCGGTTCCGCCGCTCGCTTCGAGAGCCTGGCCGAGCGGAATCATCGAGCCGAGGAGGACGATCACGGGCCACTCGATCGAAGTGTATAGTTGCCGTGGGGGAACGATCCTCAGGAACACGAAGAGCGTCGCCGCGCCGGCAAGGGCTACGGGGAGGGCCAGTGCGCCCAGGCCCGCGAGGAGGACAGCGGTCGAGAAGATCGCGATCGCGAGCCAGGCTCGCCCGCGCTGCGTGACCTGCAGCCCTCTCTCCGCGAGCGGCAGAGTCCCGAGCCAGCTCGCCACCTCCGGAAGCCGCTCGCTCGGTCCGAGCAGCAGCAGCACGTCGCCGGCGCGAATCTCGAGCTTGCGAACTCGCTCGGCGAACCGTCTTCCCTGACGCGAAACGCCGAGGAGCGTGACTCCATGGCGGGAGGAGAGACGCAACGACAGCGCGGTGCGTCGCTCGATCCTCGCGGATTCGGGGACAACGACCTCGATCAGTGTGAGGTCGTCGCTCACGAGCTCGTCGCGGGTCGCCTTGCTCGTTGCGAACTTGAGTCCGAGGTCTCCGACGAGCTTGTCGATACCTAGAGGATTCGACTCGAGGACGAGAACATCGCCGGGCTCGATTCTGATCCCCGAACGAGGTCGCCGGTGCCCGACCCCTTTCTCGCCTATTTGCGGTCACCCAGTCGACGGACGTACACACGATTCGTCGCGGCGTACGCTCCGGTTCTGACGCGCGTCGCGATGCGCATCGTGCGCTCGTCAGACTTGGCGGACGACGTCGTGCAAGACGTGTTCGTTCGTCTCGCCGAGGAGAAGAAAGCTCCGGACGACATCGACAGTCCGCGGGCGTACGTCCTCCGAGCCGCCTACAATCGATCTCGCGAGATTCTTCGTCAGGAGAAAACTCGATCGAATCGCGAAGCGGAGGCGGCGGGAGCGACCGACCGAACTCCGCTCGGACCGGCGCAGGAAGCGGAGGCCCGTGAAGCGGTCGAGCGTGTCTACGCAGCGATCGGCGAGCTCCCGATCGAGTATCGTCTGACACTTCACCTTCGCGCGATCGAAGGGCTGTCGTACGCCGAGATCGCTCGTGTCCTGGGGATCACCGCCGGGACCGTGGCCAGCCGGATGCACCGTGCGCGCGAACTCATCCGCCAGTCCATCGGCGTCGCCGCTTTCGCGGTCGTTTGGTGCGCGTTTGGTCGGGCCAGGGCCGAGGGTTGGTTCCCGGGATCCGGCGCGGCGACTCCGTGCGATCTGGGTAGCCGTCTCTTGCGCGCGGGAGTCATCGCGTTGGTTTTGCTGTCGCTCGCGGGAGTCGCGGGTGTCGTTCGGCTGGTATGGACCGAGCCGTTTTCGGCCGAAGGCGCGCGGCCGGACTCGGCAGCGTTGACACGTTCTCGAAGTGCTGCTCGGTCGAAATCGTCCGTCTCGCGAAGCTCCCCTCCTGAGAGGTCGCCAGCGACGGACACTGGACGAAGCCCCGAATCGATCGTCGATTCTGACAAGGAGGAAGCCGTGCTTTTCCCTCGAGAGAATGCTCTGAGATTCGTCGCCGCGATCCCTCTCGCGATCGCCGCTGTCGGTGCGCGAGGAGAGGCTCAGGACGATGCGCGCGTGGAGTTCCGCATCGGGAGTGTCGTCGCCGCGCCCGGCGAGACCTTCTCTCTACCGATTCGGATCTCGTCGTCCGATCCCGTCCAGGGGTTTTCCGCCGCCCTGGATTTCGACGAGGGGCTTCTCGCAGCTGAATCGGTCGACATCGAGTTTCTTCGAGACGAAGGCTGGGCGTGGCATTTCCTCGAGGTCGACAACTCGAACACCGTGCCCGGTGGAGACGGTGTCGACGAGGGATTCGTCGTGGCGTCCGGCGTCTGGTCGTTCTTCAACCCGGAACTCGTTCTTCCTGTCGGCGAAGGTGCGGACGTCGTCCGAGTCGGGTTTCGGGTTCGCGATGATGCCGAGCGCGGCGTGACTCCTTTGAGGTTCGTGGACGGCGCTTCGACGAGGGAGCCGCAGACCGGCGAGGTGATCGTGTACGACAACCTGGGAACGATCAACGGCGAGGGTCACCCTCCACGGCGGGTCGACGGTTCGGTCACGATCGACGGCCCACCGATTCCCCCGAGCGGAGAGCCGCCGGAGCGACGATACAGCTTCGGCGGTCTCGGGTCGTGGGCCCCGATGCTCGAGGGCACTGCCGAGCTGATGCTCGTCGCGGCAGCTCCCGCTGGAGACCTCGACGCCGACGGTCACGCGGATGTTCTTCTGCGATACGCTGCTCC
>CAYZGY010000562.1:0-5659 GCA_964478085.1 uncultured Planctomycetia bacterium | reverse complement strand
CTCCTGTCGAACGGCGGCGAGCGGCCGCGCTACGACGTCCAGGGCTGGTCCTACGGTGTCGCCATCGATTTCGGCATGCTGACGGCCGTCGAGGTGGCTCCGGGCGCCGATGCCGCGGCGCTCAAGGGCGGCGAAGGCCCGGCGTTCGTCACGTACAACCTCGACGATGCGAACGAAGACGGCTCGGTCACGGGTGTGACGGCGGGCGCGGTCATCGAGCTCGACGAGCCCGGTACGGCGGTCCTGCCCGTCGCAGAAGGCAACACGGTCCACATCGATACGATCACGGTCCGCGCGGCGATCGTCGTCCCCGAGGGCGAGACGCGCACGACCGATCTCTCGTACGTCGACCAGACGCTCGGTGGCGATCGCCCGCTCGAGATCATCTTCGTCGTCGACAACGAGAGCATCGTACCGACGTTCGACGCCACGAAGACGGTCACGCTCGTCGGTGGCGACGCTCCCGAAGGAGCGACCTACCTGCGTGGTGACGCGAACAGCGACCTCCGAGTCGACATCGCGGACGGCGTCTGGATCATCAGCGCGCTCTTCCGTGGTGGCGAGATGACGTCCTGTCTCCCGGCGGCGAACGCCAACGCCGACACGACGAAGGAGGGTGGCACGCGAGTCGACATCTCCGACGCGCTCTACATCTTCAACTACCGCCTGCAGCCCATGGCGACCCCGGGCGCGCTCTTCCCGGCGCCTTCGAGTCCCTTCCCCGAGTGCGGATTGGACACGAGCGTCAGCTCGGCGGAGTGTCCCCCGGGTTCACACATCTGCAATTAGTTTCGGTTTGAGCTCGATCAGGCTCGTCGACCGGACGGCAAGAATCGAGCCCGACTGACGAAGGGCGAAAGGAGAGTCGCCGCGAGTTCGCCTCGCAGCTCTCCTTTCGCCCTTTTTTCTTGCGAACGTTCGTCACGTCGAGGAACGTATTTGCGGGTCTCATTCCCGTCCCGGAGAGAGTTTTTGAGAGTTTGGGTCCGCGCGCGTTGACCACCGGGTGGTCGAGCCCTAATATGGATCTTATCCCCCGAAACACTCCGGGCAGCCGCTCTGCTCGCAGCCCGAGTTTTCCTTCCCCGAAAACAGTTCTCGTACCGCATCTGCGGTGCGGCAGCTCTGTCGAACCGCCCTCGACACGAGGGCACCGGGCTTTCCGTTCGCCGAGCGTCCCCACTTACTCCCGCGTCTACATTCTTCCGCGTCTACATTCTTCCGCGTCTACATTCTCCCGCGATGAACATCCTCAGTTCTCATAGACGAGGTTTCTGGATGAAGTCTCTTCAGCGATTTCACCGGCTCTTAGCACCCAGCCTGTTCGTCCTCACCCTCTTCGTCCTGCCGTCTTGCAGCCGCGACTCGGCTCAAGTCGACCGCAGCGTCCCTCGCTCGGGACAGAAGGGCGTCAGCTCGCGCACGATTATCGCGATTCGTCTCTCGACCACGATGAGCGAGAGCGACGCCGAGAACCTCCTGCCGGGCCGCATCGTCGTCACGGGCGATCAGCGCGCCGGAGCGTACCCGGGTCGCATCGTCGCGGCGTCGCGCGCGCAGGTCTTCAACGGTCAGACGATCGAGGAGTTCCCGCGACTGCCGGCCGTGCCGGCCGATCCCGCCGAGCTCGAGGAAGAGGCGTCCAAGCAGGACATGCTCGTCTTCCTCCTCGAGGCGGGCGTCGAGTTCGGGCCGGGCGAGCGCGTGCGCGTCAAGGTCAGTGACAAGGTCACCGTGCGTGGTCGCGCTCTCGGCGAGGAGATCATCATCACGTTCACGGTCGCAGGTGGAAGCAGCCGCGGCGAGAGCGATTTCCTCGTCACGTCGACCGACCCGACGCCGGGTGCGGCCGGCGTCGGGCTCGCAGCCGTGATCCGTGCCAACGTCAATCAGGTGCCGCAAGGCGCTTCGCTCGGCGGCAATGTCGTCGTGCGCGGCTCGATCTCGGGTGCGCACTCGGGCGGCGTCACGGCAGCGGACACCTCGAACGCACAGAGCCCGGCGATCGTTCACGCGATCGGCTCGCGAGACGCCTTCAAGCCCGGCGAGACCGTCAGCGTGACGTTCAAGAGCGACATCTCGGCGGCGTCGGGCAACCTGACGCCGTACCACCTCGAGTTTCAGGTGCGCCCAGGCCTCGTTTCGGGCGGCTGGACCTCGACCGACATCCTCGCGGCGCTGACCGACATCGTCGCCGTGATTCCGGCCGACTTCCTGCCGGACACCGAGGGGCTCGAGTTCGCGGTCGTCACGTCGCGCGGAATCATTCTGTTCTCGCGAGACGAGAGTGCAGGCGCCGGCGCCGGCGGCGAGGTCATCGATTGGAACCAGTCCGTCACGCCGATCAACCTCGGTGGGGACGGCTTCTTTGCTCGCGGGGCCGTTCCGGCCGACACGAACGACGACGGCACGCTCGAGATCGTCGTCCTCCTCGAGGACGTCGACAGCGAGATCGCACGCCTCCAGCTCTTCTCGATCGAGTCGGGCGATCGTCTCGAAGGCAGTGATCCGCCGAGCGACTTCGATTCGGTGAATCCCCGCGGCCTCTTCGCGACCGACATCGACTCGGACGGCGTCACCGAGTTCTTCGTGACGCACGACGACAGCTCGTTCATCCCGATTCCTCCCGGCGTCGATCCGGACGACCTCGCCGGAGTTCCGATTCCTGCCGAGCGCACCGGCCATCTGACCCTCTTCGAGTTCGAGCTCGGCATTCCGCCAGGAGCGACCATCGATCCCCTCGACCCCGAGTCGAGCATCGTCCCGATCTTCAATCCGACGCGCCGGCCGATTCCGGACTTCGCGAAGTCGAAGGACGTCGCCCTCGTCGATCTCGACAACGACGGCCGCATCGACGTCATCAACCACACCGATTCGGACACGCTCGTCGTCTACCGTAATCAGTCGACGTCGACGAGCGCCAACTCGTTCCGCCGCGTCGGTACGCTGCGTGGTCGAGACGGCGCGAACGGTGCCGCGCGCAAGTTCGTCACGCTCGACGTCGACGTCGACGGTGACAACGACATCCTCACGTGGGACGCGACGGGCGCCTTGCTCCACCGGAACGACTTCGCTCCGCCGTCGGAGGAATCTTCGGAGCGCGACTCCTCGGATAGCGACTCCTCCGATAACGATGAAGGCTCGGGCATCCTCGTGACGATTCCCTCTCCGGTCGAGATCTCGACCGACGGAATCCGCCCGTCGTCGAACGACAAGGTCATCGCGTCGAACGTCGACGGCGATCTCGACGGTCGCACGGACATCGTGCTCGCTCGTGACTCGGGCGCGCTGCTCGTTCTGCGCGCTCAGCCCGATGGCACGTTCTCCTCGGAAAACCTCGGCACGCACAGCGTCTTCGGTGCGATGGCCCTCGCCGATCTCAACGGCGACACGGGACTCGACATCGCCGTCGCTCGTGAGGGGGGCATGAGCCTCTATCCATCGGTCGTCGACGACGACGGCCGCGTGACGCCGCCGCCGCCCATACGCTACTTCTTCGAGTGCAACCCGGGTGATGAGGCGAGCGACTGTCCCGACAGCGAGGACGGCATCCTCGAGGTCGTCGTGCGCGGTGATCTGCCGCGTCGTTTCTCAGGCTTCTCGATGGCGCTCGACTACGACGAATCGTCCTTCAGCTACCTCGGCTACGAGCCTCCGGCGAGTCTCGACGAAGAGGGACGTACGGAGTTCTCGCTCTGCCCGACGGACAATCTCATCGGCTGCACCGGCTTCGCGAGCGCGGGCATGCGCTTCGTGCGTGACGGCGCGACGAGTGTCGCGGCGAACGACGTCGAGCTCGGCACCTTCGTCTTTCAGATCCGCCAGGTCGAGACGGAGCGTACCGGGACGATCCAGTTCATGGACTTCGAGTCGGGCGGCAGCTCGTTCGCGAATGTCCTGACGGTCGCCGAGAACGGTTTCGAGCAAGCCGTGCCCGTCGGCGAGTTCGGTGGGGCGATCGAGATTGCGCTCAGCCCGCCGCCGCCGCCGGAGCTGTCGATCCTCTGCGTCGTCGAGGATCGCTTCGCGCGTTCGGCTCGCGTGCGCATCGACTGGACGTCCGAGCTCCTGCGCTTCGACACGATCGAGCTCGGGTTCTCGACACCGAATGAGGGACGAGTCATCGAGCACATTCTCGACTGGGGACTCGGCACTTCGACCTTCGATATCGATCTGCCCGGCGACGTGACCGTGGCCGCGACGGCCGTGCTCGCGAACACGCCTCTCGAGGAGCGTCCGACCGAGTTCTGCGGTTTCGTCAACGTCTTCGCGCCGACGGGCGTCACGTGTACGCCGACCGATCGCGGCACGGAGATCTCGTGGTCGCACGAGCAGACGGTCGACATCTTCCGCGTCTTCCGTAACGGCGAGCAGATCCAGACGATCTCCGGCTCGGCCGACGAGCTCGTCGCCCGCGACACGTCCCCGTCCGAAGGAGGCGGTGACTTCTACGAGGTCGCGGCGGTGCGCGGCGGTGCCGAGAGTGCTCGCGGCAACTGCAGTGGCGAGGATCCGACGCCTTGCGATACCGCGAACCCGCGTCCGACGTTCGCTCGGCTCGACTCGCGCCTCCGCGCGTCTTCGCCGAACGTCGTCCGCTTCCGCTGGCAAAACGGCGAGGCGTACGACAAGCTCAACGCGACACTCCTCTACGAGCCGTTTCCGGGCGATAACGTCAACGTCACCGAGGATCTCCTCGGGGCGCTCGGCGAGAACCTCGCGCCGAACGAGACCGAGTTCGTCTGGGAAGGCGACGCCGATCGTGGTGGGGCACGTCCCGGAATCTACACGTTCACGCTCCTCGCGTCGAACGACGTCGACGATCCCGCCGATTGCGGCGGTCAGCCGACGATCGACAGTGATCCGGTCGTATTCGACTCGGTCGAGGTCGAGATTCCGCGTCTTTCGGACGTCGGTCTCCTCTGCCGCCGTCTCGGCATCAGCGACCTTCGCGTGACGTGGGACGAGCCGTGGCGCGGTTACGACAGCCGCTTGACGCTCGTCGCCGAGCACTCGGTCGACGGAGTGGTCATCGAGGACGACACGATCACGATTCGTGACGTGCTCCTGAGCGACGACAGCTTCACCTTCCCGGCGCTCGAGCCCGTCGGATCGTGGACCGTCACGCTGCGCGCGACGCACGAATCGACGAGCGACCCGTCGATTCTCACGGCGCAGTGCGGACCGATTCCGTTCACTCCGATGCTCGTCACGGGTGTCGTCGAGGTTCCGATCGGTCAGGAGTCGTTCGATATCTCGATCTTCGGTACGGGCGTCTTCGGTGCCGTGACGGGCTACGACTTCGAGCTCGTCTACCCCGGATCGATCACGATCGACGGCTTCGAGGACGTCGTCGCCGACGAGTCGGGCCTGAAGAGAATCCGCGTTCAGAATCTCGATGACGTGTTCGTCGATCCCGACGAGGACGGCGACGCCTCGGCGAGCGGTCTCGTGCTTCTGACGACGCTCGTCGGTCGTGTCGAGACCGATGCAATCGACCTCGCCGGACAAGATGACGAGCCGCTCCTCCTCGAGAACGCGCAGCTGCGCTTCGCGGGATCGGACTCGTTACGCGGCGTCGAAACCGAGCCCGGCGTGATTCGCTACCGAGGCCGTTGGGTCTCGATCGACCAAGGCGAGACCGTCGCCGGATCGGACC
>CAYZGY010000561.1:3783-5667 GCA_964478085.1 uncultured Planctomycetia bacterium | reverse complement strand
GGGGGGGGGGGGCCGGGGGGGGGCCGGGGGTTTGTGGGGGGGGGGGGTGGGGCGGGGGGGGGACCCTAACCGGCGGGCCCCGCCGGCCAAGCTCTCGCCGAAGAAGGGCCGCGTAATCATCATGAGCTCGGCCGACATGGTGAAGAACGACTACCTGGCACAGTTCCAGGACTTCCCGGCCTACCAGCTCAACGCCGAGTTCTTCAGCAACTGCCTCCAGTCATTCGCGCTCGGCGACGTGCTCATGCAGATCCGGCGCAAGACGCTGACCGTCCCGAAGTTCGAGGAGGGCAGCGAGGACTCGATCACGTGGATCAACTGGGTCAACTACGGCATCGTGCCGCTCCTCGTGGCGATCCTCGGGATTCTCCGCGTCGTCGCACGTTCGCGTGCGAGTGTCGCGTACGAGCGTCGTGAGATCGAGCAGCAGCGGGCGTACGCGAAGGCGGCGCCCCTGCCGACGCCGCCTTCGGACAGCTCGAGCGAGTCGTAGGCCGATTCCAGGAGATAGACAGTCATGAACAAGACCATCGGAATTATTCTGGGCGTCGTCGTCGTGCTCGGCGTCGTTCTCATGTTCAAGGACGATCCGTACGAGAGGCGTGACGAGGAGTCGACCGAAGGGCTGAGCGCCTTCACGAAGATCGACTTCGACAAGGTCGCGAAGATCTCGATCAAGAAGGGGTCGCAGGACCCGATCGTCCTTCAGAAGAAGGCGGACAAGTGGGTCGTCGCTAGCGCCTGGGACTACCAGGCGAGTGACGAGACCGTGAAGAACATCCTCGACAGCCTGGAGGAGATCGAGGAGGGCGAGGTCGCCGGCGAGTCGGCCGCGAGCCATTCGGCTTACGGCGTCAATGATGTCCTCGGCTCGGTCGTCGAGCTTTCGGACGCTGGCGGATCGCAGCTCGGCCGGGTCGTCGTCGGCAAGATGGGGCGCACGGTCAATCCGGGAGAGTCGCTCGTCTACGTGCGCTTCGGTGAAGAGGACCAGACCTACGTCGTCGACTCGAAGGTGCGCAGCGAGGCGCGTCTCAACGGCGACGTCGAGAACAAGTCGTACCTCCAGACGAAGATCTTCAGCCTTCCCGAAGATCACGAGATCTTCGAGGCGCGTGTCGAGCGCCCTGGCAAGCCGGCTCTCATCGTCGAGCGAAAGACCGAGCAAGTTCCGGTCCCCAAGAAAGAAGACGCAGCTAAAGACGACGCAGCGAAAGACGACGCAGCCAAGAACGACGAAGGCGAAGGCGAGAAGAAGGAGAGCGAGGACGAGAAGCCGAAGGAGCCCGAGATGGAGACGAAGGAGTACTTCGTCGTCACGGTCGGGAGCGAGCGTCATCGCGTCGACTCCGCGAAGGAGTCCCAAGCGAAGGAAGTCCTTCGCCGCGGTGAGAACGTCGCCTTCGAGGAAGCCGCCGAGCCCAAGGAAGCGAAGGAGTACGGCCTCGACGCTCCCCAGCTGACCGCGACCTTCCGCTATCGCAGCAAGTCGGACGAGAAGGCCGCTCCGGTCGCTCGCACGCTCCAGTTCGGCCACGCGATCAAGGACGACAGCGGCGAGGACAAGAGCTACTACTTCACGCTCGACGGCGGCGACCACAAGGGCCGCATCTACGTCGCGTCGAAGTGGGACTTCAAGGACTGGACGAAGGAGCTCAAGGACTTCCTCCCCGAGCCCAAGAAGGACGAGAAGCCCGAGGTCGGTCCGGCCCCGCCACCCGGCGGCGCTAAGGCCCCTGAAGGCGAAGCCAAGGCGTCTGAAGGCGACGGTGGGGGCACGGTCGCCCCGCCGCCCGCTGGTGGCGCGAAGGAGCCCGAGCCCGAGAAGGCCGAGCCCGAGAAGGCCGAGCCCGAGAAGGCCGAGCCCGAGAAGGCCGAGCCCGA
>CAYZGY010000561.1:0-3683 GCA_964478085.1 uncultured Planctomycetia bacterium | reverse complement strand
GAAGGCCACGGACGAAACCGGTAAGGCCGAGGAGGCCGGTAAGGCCGAGGGCGAGTAAGAATCAGGAAGAAGCGAAGAACACGCCGAGAGCCGTTCCACCTTGCGGACGCTTCTCGGCGTTTCTTTTGGAGGGAAGAAGAGGCCCACTCCGACACCGCGAGCGCGCCCATTCAGCGTACGTCCGCCCAGCCGAAAACCCCATTCTCCAAGCGAATCGGGGCGGCGTCCAAGGACCAGCACGCATCCTCCGGGCGCCTCGGGCGAAATCCAGAACACCCTCCGCCCACTCCGTGCTCCTCGCTCGTCCAGCCACCCTCGCCCCAAATAAAATCGCCGGATCAAAATCGGCTGGCATATACCGACCTCGATCCGGCAGAGAACGGATTCTGATTTTCAGTAGGAAAACGGTTTTTCCGGAGCGAACGACAGCCCGAACCTCGATAGGGAACGTAAGGACCCTACTGAGACTTCCTGAAACGTGCCATCTTTCGGCTTCGGAACCCCCCCACCGTCGGCCTTTTCGAGCCGCTGAGTCGCGACGCCGAGAAGAGCAACGAAGTGCTCGAACTCTAAAGCAATCCGGGGGGGCCCGCAAGGGCTTTTTGAGAGAAAGTCCTAAGCCCCTTTCGGCGCTCGATCTCCAGCCGATTCGAGGGGCCCGTAAGGGAGGAAACGCGCTGGATCCGCGTTTGGAGCGAAGTCTTGAACTTCTCGTAAGAGATTAATTTTCAGTAGCTTAGAGGGCTCTTGTGGCGTTCTCGTGGTCTTTCCTCGGAACGGCCGCGACATGTAGTCGGGCGGGATGAGAGCGGCCCCTTCGAGACCTCGCCGGGGGGGGGCGAAGGGGCCGTTCGGAAGGCTCGCCGGCGGGCGAATTCGGGGGGGAGAAAACGTCCGTTTTCGAGGCCGGTCAGAGCCGACTGACGAGGAGTTTTCGACCGCCTTGGCCGTGGAGTCGCGAGGTACGATGCCGATCGAAGAAAACCACGCGCTTTTTCAAGATTTCGTCAGAACTTTTCCTGAAGACTTCACGAACCGAGGCTCGTCTCGCAATCGAGACCGTCCTCGGTCGGGTCGACCCCCGCTCCAGGGAACGGAGCCGGTGGCGGCTCTTCCTTTCCGTAGAGAACGTAGTCGAGAATCCACGTCGAGTCGGTGACGTTGACGACGCCATCGTCGTTGACGTCGGCCGCGTCCATGCACGGGGGAGTTTCCCCGTCGCGGAAGACCCAGTTGAGAAGAAACACGGAGTCGGTCGCGTTGATGAGAGCGTCGACGTTGACATCGCCGCGGATGAATTGCGGTCCGACATCTTTGCGAACGATGACGCCACCGTGCTCGAAGGACGGGAAGTAGGTCATGCCGCCATTCGAGAAGATGTTGTCGAGCGGTGGGATGCCGAGGCCGTCGGTCAGCGCGATCGGGTGAATTCCGGTCGGTGCGTCTGCGTGGACGCGCATCTCTGCGCGGAACAGGATGTGATCGTCGCCGGCCGGCAGGATGTTGCCTTCGAACGGCGGAAGCAGGTCGAAGATGATCGAGAGCGTGAAGTAGCCCTCCTCTTCGACGATCGACGGAACGAGCATCTCGGGCGTGAGGTCGAAAGACGCGCTGCCTTCGAGCGTCAGGTCGACGGCGTCCAGCGCATCGACCGCGTACGTCGCGACCACGGTGAACGCCTCGATCGCGCGTTCGGAGCTCGCGTAGATCGGCACGAAGACCGTGCTGCCAGCCGCTGCCGCCACCGTGTCGATGCGCAGGAGGTCGGGGCTCTCCTCCGGAGGCGGAGGCGGAGCGCTGTCGACGAGGATCGTTCCGGGAACACGCGTCGGCACGACCTCTTCGGCGTCGACGAAGACCGAGCTCGTCGCGAGCGGCAGGCCGCCCGAAAGCGGAAGACCGAGCGTCGACTCGCCGAGCGGAGCGTCTGGCGCGACGTCGAAGCGCAGACGCAAGAGCTCCTGGTCCGAGCCGGGAAGGACGACGGGGCCGTCGAAGGGCGGGAACATGTCGAGAATGGTGTGGTACGAGATCAGGCTGTTCACCTCGTCGAGGGACTCATTGGCGAACTCGGCACCGTCGAGAACCGTTCCCGTCTCGTCGAAGGTCGGGTTGACGACGACGGCAGGATCGTACGACACGAGCACGACGGCGCCCGAGATCTCGGCCGAGTTGTCGAGCGTGATCAGGCTGTGGAGGCCCGTGTCTCCTTGTGTCGCCTCGACCGTCGACATCGAGAACTCGAAGACGTCGGGTTCGTCGACCGGAGGGGGAGGCGGAGGCGCTGCCGGCAAGCCCGAAAGAAGGACTCGCAGCTCGTTGCCGGACGCGATGACGACGTCGAGGACGGCGTCGCGGTCGATGTCGGCGAGGAGCACCTCCGTCGGCGCAGGAACGGTCGCGAAGCCTTGCGGAGACTCGTCGGGGAAGTGCACGCCGACCGTCGGAGCGCTGAAAACGAGGATCTCGCCGTCGGTCTCGGTCGCGAGGACGAGGTCGAGCATGCCGTCGTCGTCGAGGTCGCCCGCAGCGAAGCTCGCCGATTCGAGCAGGGTCGCGCTCGCGGTCGGAGGCGTGTCGCTCACGGGGTATTCGCCCGAGACGGGATCGACCGAGAGAAGCCGGAACGGCGAATCGGGATATTCCGCGTCGACGAGCAAGAGGGCGAGAATGTCGGCGGCGCCGTCGCCGTTGTAGTCGTCGACATCGATCTGCTCGACCTCGGCGTCCATCGTCACGGTCAGCGCCTCACCGAGCTGTCCATGGATGTCCGCCTCGTGGACCGAGAGGCTGCGGTCGTCGCGATCGCCGTAGACGAGATCGGTGCGGCCGTCGCCGTTCGCGTCGGCCGCGACGAGCGCGGTGCGGGCACGGCGTTGCGACCCGATCTCCTGGTAGACGCCTCCGTGGATGCCGTCGAGAAAGATCTGGATGCCGCCGTCCGTGTCGATGACGACGTCGGCCGGGGCACGGCGATCGAGGTCCGCGACGAGGATGCTGCGGACGTTCGGGCGCGTCGTCACGTCGTCGCTCCAGACGAGATCGAGGCCCGCCGAGCCGTCGGCGGTTCCTCCGCCGAGCGCGGCGTCCGGGTCGGACTCGTTGCTGAGCGCGACGAGACGGCCCGCGAGACCGATGAGGAGGTCCGTATCACCATCTCCGTCGATATCACCGTCTCCGAGAGAGAGGACGGGCTCGCCCGCGTCGAAGGTCAGGGCGATCGCGAGGGTACCGTCTTCCGCGACGTGCCAGACATCGATGCGGCTGCTGTTCTCGGACGAGACGACGATCTCGGCGCGCAGGTCGCCGTTGAGGTCGAGCGCGCGGACATTCTTGAGGAATCCGTCGACCGCAGCGGTCACCGAGCCGCGTTCGCCGTCGACGAGTCCGTCGGCCCGGACGCGGAAGCTGAAGGTGTCTCCGGGGAAGATCCCGCCTTCGACACCGACGAGACCCGCTCGCACGCTCACCGTGACGCGTTCGCCGGCCGCGAATTCTCGCATTGGTGTGAGACGGAGCGTGTTGCCGGTCTCGAACAGTCCCGAGATTCGCACGGGGACGGGGCCCGAGATCTCGCCCGAGACGCTCGCAGCGTCGTCCGAGAGGAGGAACGGATTGATGAACTCGGAGAACTCGATCTCTATGAGGCGATCGACCGCGATGTCGTGTGCGAACGCGGCGGG
>CAYZGY010000560.1:4267-5670 GCA_964478085.1 uncultured Planctomycetia bacterium | reverse complement strand
CGGCGAGCCATGTCGTGAAGCCGCGGTTGTTGTGGCGTCGACCGTCCATGTTGGCGCTCTGGGCGGCCGGCGTGCGACCGAACTCGCCTCCCCAGACGACGAGCGTGTCCTCGAGCATGTTGCGACGCTCGAGATCCGCGAGGAGACCGGCGATCCCCTGGTCCGTCGCCGCAGCGTTCGCCGCGAGGCGCTTCTTGAGGTTGTTGTGCTGGTCCCAGCCGCCGTGGTGGACCTCGATGAAGCGGACGCCCTTCTCGGCGAAGCGTCGCGCCATGAGGCACTGGCGACCGAAGTTGTTCGCGGGGCCGCTGCCGATGCCGTAGAGGTCGAGCGACTCTTGTGGCTCACTCGAGAGGTCCATGACGTCCGGGACGGCCTTCTGCATGCGGAAGGCGAGCTCGAACGACTCGATGATGCCTTCGATCTCGCGATTGACGCCGCCGCGCTCCGAGAGCTCTCGGTTCATCGCCTGGATGAGGTCGAGCTGCTCGCGCTGGGCCTCTTCCGAGAGGTGTGGATTCGAGAGATTCGGCAGACCGCCGCCGCCGCCGCCGCGGCCGCGATTGCGACCACGTCCGGTGTTGCCACCGATCTTCGTTCCCTGGAAGCAGGCCGGCAGGAACGCGCTACCGTAGTTCTGGGCGCCGCCGAGACGTGGAGGCGGATTGATCGTGATGAAGCCGGGCAGGTCCTGGTTCTCGGTGCCGAGTCCGTAGACCGTCCACGCGCCCATCGACGGGCGGACGAAGTTGATGCTGCCGGTGTGCATCATGATCGTCGCCTGCGGGTGCGCGGGATTGTTCGTGTGCATGCCGTTGATCAGACAGAGATGGTCAGCATGCTTCGAGAGGTGCGGGTAGAGCTCCGAGATCGGCAGGCCGCTCTTACCCGAGCGTTTGAACTCCCACGGCGAGGGCATCAGCTTGCCGCCTCGTTTCTTCTGCTTCTTGTTCTTCGCCCCCTTTCGTTGCGAATCGCCGCCGCCTGCGGTCTTGCCGGCGTGCTTTTGCAGCTGCGGCTTGTAGTCGAAGGTGTCGACGTGCGAGGGGCCACCCTGCATGAAGAGCATGATCACGCGCTTGGCGCGCGGCTGAAAATGCGGAGCCTTGGCCGCGAGGGGGCTCTCGTACTTGAGCTCCTCGGCGCGAACGCGTGACGCGAGATCGGCAAAAGCGAGGTAGCCGAAGCCGACCGATGCGGTCTTGAGGGCGTTGCGACGAGTGAAGAGGGTTGGTATTTCGATGTTCGACATGTCTTGAGGCTCCGCGAAGTCTTGTCTTCGAATTACGAGACGTCTTCGGTGGGTGTCTTTCGCAGGCTGCGTGTAGAAGGACTTTGCTGGTCGGGGTGAATCGATCGCGGGGTTGCGCCCCCGCCCGGGGGGGTGCCCCAAACCCCCCACC
>CAYZGY010000560.1:0-4257 GCA_964478085.1 uncultured Planctomycetia bacterium | reverse complement strand
GGTGTTTTTTTTGTGTTTTTGGGGGGGGGGGGGGCGGGGGGGGGGGGGGGCCCCCCCCCGAGAGGGGGCTTCCCGAAAACCCCCTACATCAATTGAGGTAGCGAAATTCGGCGCTCGCAAAGAGCGCTTGGCAGAGGCTCGCCCAGGCGATGAACGGCTTGCCGGTCTTTTTCGTGAAGCTGTCGATGTACTCGGAGGAGCGTTTCGATTCGCGATCACTCGCTGAGCGCGAGAACGCGAGCCGATAGGCCTTCTCGATACGATCGGACTTGCTGAGGCTCTTGTCGGCCATCAGGGCCTTGGCCGTCTCCGAGGCCTGCTTCATGACGAAGGAGTCGTTGAGCAGGAAGAGCGCCTGCGTCGGGACGGTGGTGATGTCACGCTTGCCCTTGACCATGCTCGGGTCGGCGAAGTCGAAGGTCTCGAACATCGTCGGGAGCACGCTGCGAACGACCGGGATGTAGACGCTGCGCTGCACGCCGTCGTTGCTGACACGGCTCGCGTCGATGTTGCGACCGATCTCGCCGACGGGGAGGTTCTGAACGATCGAGCCCTTCACGGCGCTCTTGTCGAGCTGGCCGCTGACAGCGAGCATCGCGTCGCGCAGAGCCTCGACGTCGATACGACGCTGGTTCATGCGCCAGATCAGCTTGTTGTCGGGATCCTTGGCGTAGCCTTCCTCGACGTAGCCGCTACTCATGCGGTAGGTGCGCGAGAGGACGAGTCGACGGATGAGCTTCTTCACCGACCAGTTCTCGGAGAAGCCGATCGCGAGGTGATCGAGGAGCTCGGGGTGTGACGGGCGTTTACCCGTCGCTCCGAAGTTATCGACGGTCTCGACGAGGCCGCTGCCGAAGAGGTGGTGCCAGGCGCGGTTGACGAAGACGCGCGCCGTGAGCGGGTTGCTCTTGCTCGAGAGCCATGACGCGAGCTGCAGGCGACCGCTCTGCTCGGCGGGAATCTTCGGGGCTTCGCCTGTCGAGAGAACCTGGAGGAATCCGCGCGGCACGGAGGTACCCTGGTTCGAGATCTCGCCACGGATCAAGATGCGGCAGTCTTGCGCACGGTTCGCTTCCGTGATGCCCATGATCGCCGGACCTTTCGGACGCGCACCGCCACCGCGATTCTGGTTCCGCTTCTTGGCGCGATTGACCTGCTGATTGACGGCCTTGATCTCCTGTCGGAGCTCGCGGAGGCGCGCTTTGCGCTGTTGGGCCGTCAGGCCACTGCCTTTCGGAGCGGCCGCGACGTCGGCGAGGACTTGAACCTTGCCTTTACCCTTCTTCTTCTTGCCCTTGCGATCCTTGTTCTTGCCACGGTTCTTGCCACGCTTACGATCCGCCTGAGCTTCGCGCTGGAGATTCTGCATCTCCTGGCGGAGCGCGGCCAGCTGTTGCTCGAGTTGACGCGTGCGACGCTGCTGCCGGGCGTTCGGTCCCGACTTGTCGTCCTTCTCGGTGTCGGCTTTCGCGATCTTCGGGCCGCCGTTTTTCTTGACGTCGGAGATCGGATACAGCGAGCCGTTCTTGTACTTGTTGCCGCCACCCTGCTTGTTGCCCATGCCGACGAGCTGATTCGTCGAGCGGAAGATGCCCGCGAGCGCGTAGTAGTCGCGCGTCGGGATCGGGTCGAACTTGTGATCGTGGCAACGCGCGCAGCTGACCGTGAGGCCCAAGACGGCGCGCGTCGTGACATCGATCTGCTCGTCGACGTTGTCCATCTGGTACTGGACCTTGTTGCGCTCGTTGAGGTCCTTCGGGCCGAGCGCGAGGAACGCTGTGGCCGTCCGTAGACGATCGATTTCGGCGGGACTGGACGCGTCCTTGGCGAGGATGTCGCCCGCGACCTGCTCCGTGACGAAGCGATCGTAGGGGATGTCCGCGTTGAACGCGTCGATCACGTAATCGCGGTAACGCCAAGCGTGCGAGTAGGGGTAGTTCCGCGTCTTGCCGGTCGACTCGGCGTAGCGCGCGATGTCGAGCCAGTGACGGCCCCAATGCTCTCCGAACTGCTGCGAACCGATGAGCCGATCGACGAGCTCCTCGTAAGCGCGCGAAGATTCGCTCTCGACGAACGCCTTCACCTCTTCGGGCGTCGGAGGGAGTCCGGTGAGGTCGAAGGTGACGCGACGGATGAACGTCGTTCGGTCGGCGTCTTCCGATGGCTTCAGCTTCTCGGACTCGAGCCTCGCGAGGATGAAGCGGTCGAGCGAATCGATCGCCCAGAGGTCGTTCTCGACGCTTGGCACCTCTTGCTTCGTCGGCGTCTGGAAGGACCAGAACTTCTTGCCTTCCTCGATGTCGATGCTCGTCGTCGCCGGCGCCGGTGCGTCCGACTGGCGGGGATCGGGCGCGCCCATCCGCACCCACTGGACGAGCACGCGGGTCTCCTCGTCGGAGAGCTTGCTCTTCGGCGGCATCTCGATGTCGGGATCCTTGTACTGGACCGCGCGGATCAGGATGCTCTTCGCCGGGTTGCCGGGCTCGATCGCCGGGCCCGAGTCGCCGCCGTTCATCCAGCCGTCGGCCGAGTCGAGGACGAGTCCGCCTTTCGACTTGCCGGTCTTGGACGCGTGGCACTTGTAGCAGTGCTTCGCGAGGAGGGGCCGAATCTTCTTCTCGAAGAACTCGCTCTCCTTCCGCGTCAAATCGGCGGCCTCGAGGGAGATCGACGAGGCGAGCGTAACTGAGAGAGCGAACGCAGTCAGGACGTGCTTCATGGCTTTCGCGCTGAAATCTGAAGGGGGTGGGGTCTCGAGAGACCCGAGCTCGAACCCGGTCCGGGCAACTACCTCTTGATCCGGCAGGGGGTCTAAGTTACGTGCCCTCCGGAAAGAAGGAAAGTCGCCAGACGTCTCGAGGGCAAACCCCGGTCGGCGGCTGGGGGCTCGCGAAATCCGGTCGGATCCGCCTCTCATTCGGCTTTTGTTTCCTTTTGGCCCCATCTGCGGTCCTTCGTAGAATCTCGAATTCGAAATTATCGGACGATACGGACGCCGAATCGGATCCGTGTCGGTTTCGTTTCTCTCGGTACGGAAATACTTTATGACTTCGTCTCGCGCGCGCCTCGGCCTTCTTGCGATCCTCTCCGTCCTCGTCTCGTCCCCGCCGGCATCAGCCGGCCCTGCTCCGAACGACAAGAAGCTCGAGCCGTACCGGGTTCCGATGCTCTCGCCCGAGGACGCGCTGGCGAAGTTTCGGCTGCCCGAGGGCTACTACCTCGAGATCGTCGCGACCGAGCCGATGATCGAGGAGCCCGTCACCTGCGCGTTCGACGGAAACGGCCGCCTCTACGTCGCCGAGATGCGGACGTACATGCAGGACATCGACGGGCGCGATCAGTTCCGCCCGATCAGCCGGGTCCTGCGTCTCGAGGACACGAACGGCGACGGCAAGATGGACAGGTCGTCGGTCTTCGTCGACGGGCTCGTCTTGCCGCGCATGATCTTGCCGCTCGACGATCGCGTGGTGATTCGTGAGACGAACACGCTCGATCTGTACGTCTACCGCGACACCGACGGCGACGGCGTCGCCGACGAGAAGAAGCTCTGGCACGAGGGCGGCGGACGCGGCGGCAACCTCGAGCATCAGCCGAGCGGCCTCGTCTGGAACATCGACAACTGGCTCTACACGACCTACTCGAACCATCGCTATCGCTTCTCGCATGGCCGCGTTATCCGTGAGCCTCTTCCGGCGGGCTCGGGACAGTGGGGCATCGCGAAGGACGACGTGGGCAAGCTCTACTACTCGACCGCGGGCGGTGAGCAGCCGGCGATGGATTTCCAGCAGCCGATCATCTACGGACGCATCCGCATGCCGGGCGAGCTCGCGCGCGGCTTCAAGGAAGTCTTCCCGCTCGACGACATTCCCGACACGCAGGGTGGCCGCGGGCGACTGCGCTCCGACAACACGCTCAATCACTTCACGGGCTGCGGTGGTCAGGGGGTCTTCCGCGGTGATCGTCTTCCGGCCGACATTCGTGGGGATCTGATCATCCCCGAGGCCGTCGGCCGACTCATCCGTCGCGCGAAGATCGAGAATCACGCGGGCAAGACGGTCCTTCGCAACGCGTACGATCGCAAGGAGCTCATCGCGACGCCCGATCCGAACTTTCGCCCACTCTGCGCGACGACGGGACCCGACGGCTGCCTCTACATCGTCGACATGTACCGCGGAATCATCCAGGAGGGAAACTGGGTGCGACCCGGGTCGTACTTGCGCGGCGTCGTCGCGGCCTACGGGCTCGACAAGAATATCG
>CAYZGY010000559.1:0-5670 GCA_964478085.1 uncultured Planctomycetia bacterium | reverse complement strand
GGCAGCAGCAGCGGGGGCGGCAGCAGCTTCAGCAGCCGGAGTAGGCTCTGGAGCAGCGGGAGCAGGAGCGGCACCTTCCGAGAGGTAGCCGCGAGTCGGACACCATGCACCTTTGTCGTTCGGCATCAGAAATCTTCGCTCTTCGTCACTGTCTTTTCAGTGATTCGTCTCTTCGGCGATCCGTGTCTTCAGCCATCCGTCAGATATTGAAGAACCACTCGGGGATCGCGACGATGTACTTCAGGTTGATCGTCCAGCGCAGGACCATCTTCACCGGCAGTGCGGCCATGCAGATCAGGAAGAAGACCATCGTCTGGTACCGCACGAAGCCCAGCTCGATGTACATCTTGCGGAAGCAGATCTTCGCGAGCAGCGGGGGCAGCACGACGAGGTACGCGATCACGCAGATGAAACCGGGCAGCTCGCGGACGAGGATGTTCTTCGGGAGCGGCTGACCGAGGAAGTAGTTAAAGACGTACTCGGACAGGTTGACGTTGTTGAGGGACTCGACCTTGTGCGGATCCCAGAACGCGTACGGTCCGAAGAAGTTCCAGTTGGGTCCTCGTAGGAACGTCCCGAGGACGATCAGGAGCACCCAGAGAATGATGAACCCGAACATGAACGTGATGATCGCGAACTTGCGCTCTTCGTACGTGTAGTAGCCGTTCCCCTTCGGGTTCGTGTCGATGTACGGAATCACCATCAAGCCGTTGATGATGAACGTCGGGAAGACGACCCCCGCGAGCCACGGATCGTAGTAGACCAGCATCTCCTGGAGACCCAGGAAGTACCAAGGCGCCTTCGACGGGTTCGTCGTCTTCGTCGCGTGCGCGGGCTCCTCGAGCGGGGCCTTGAGGTAGTAGGCCCAGACGAGCAGGAAGATCGTGCACAGGATGATCGCGAGGAACTCCGTGTAGACGAGGTCGGGCCAACAGTGGACGCGCCGCCCCGCCTCGCGCTGCTCGTGCGTCGGCAACCCCTTCGCGATGAGATTGTCGTTGATCACCATCCTTCGGAAGGCGATCCACAGGACGAGCGCCATCGAGAAGAACATGATCGAGATCGGAACGTTGTCAGGCTTGGCGACGATCAGTCGGAAGTCGGTGTCGGTCAGACTCCAGACGTAGAAAACCGCGCCGAACAGCGTCGCGCCACCGATGAACCAACCCTTGGTCCAAATGTGGCGAAACTGGAACATCGCCCAGAAGATGACCACCGAGATCACCGTGAACGACACCGGGCCGAGGAGACCGTCGATGAAGTTTTTGATGAACTCGGGTAACTCGGGAATATAGAGTGCGAACACGTTACTTATTCACTCCGCGGAACCACCGAAAATCTGTAGGCAACTTCGAGAGTCTTACGACTACTGCGGGCCAGAGATTCCGCCATCCTTTCGCACACGCCAGAAGTGGATCGCTATGAGAAGTCCCGCGCCGAGCGGAATGGCGATGCAGTGAAGCACGTAGAATCTGAGTAGCGTCGCCGCACCGACGGTCTTCGCGCCGAGGAGCGCGAAACGAACGTCCGACCCCGCTGTGACCAGCGGCACGTCACCGAGCATGACGAGCGCCGCGCCGGGACCTTCGTGTCCCATGACCGGCGTCGCACGCGCCATGTTCGTACCGACGGTGATCGCCCAGATCGCCAGCTGATCCCATGGCAGCAGGTAGCCCGTAAAGGACAGCAGCAGCGTCAAGACGAGCAGGATCACGCCGACGTTCCAATTGAACTCCCGCGGCGGCTTGTACGACCCCGTGAGGAAGACGCGCAGCATGTGCAGCCAGACCGTGATGACCATCGCGTGAGCCCCCCAGCGGTGTAGCTCTCGCATGATCCCGATCGGCACGTGATCGCGCAGCGCTTTGATGTCGTTGTACGCGTACTCGACGACCGGCCGGTAGTAGAACATCAGCAGGACGCCGGTGATCGTCTCCACGAGGAAGAGGAAGAACGTGATGCCTCCCATGCACCAGGTGAAGCTCATGCGCACGCCGGACTTCCGCACCTTGATCGGGTGCAGGTGAAGAAAGACGTTCGACAAGACGGCCAGAGCCTGGTCGCGCGGATTGTCCGGGTACTTGTGCCGGAAAATCGACCTCCAGACTTGGTTGTCGGTGAGGAACTTGAGGAGACTCAAAGGGTGCACTCCCAATGTCCGGCGCTCGGAATCTGAAGGCCCGAGACGCTCGGAAGAAAAACCTGAACGTTTACGACGCTATCCCGCTCATCAACGAGCGAGCGACCAGATGACGAAAATCACGTCGCGTACTTGAGCTTCAACGAGGCCTCGGGATCGTCCCACTGGCCCTTCTCTTGCTGGAACTTCTTCGACTTGTCGACCTCGAGCTGGCCGTCCGGCGCGAGCCCGATCTTGTGGCGCTCGAGCGGACGCGGTGCCGGTCCCTCGAAGTGCATGCCGCTCGAGTAGAAACCGCTACCGTGGCACGGGCACTTGAACTTCTGCTCGGCCGCGAGCCAGTTCGGCGTGCAACCGAGGTGTGTGCAGACGGTCGAGAGAGCGTAGAACTCCTCCTTCGTCCGCACGATCCAAACGCCCTGCGTCTTGAAGCGCGTGTCCACGCCGAGACCGAAGTCCTCGGGGAACCCGATCTTGAAGAGGGACGGAGGCTCGAACGTGTCGTTCGGGAAGAGGAACCGCACCGTCATTCCGACGCCCGCGAGCGTCGCGGCGGTGAAGATCGTCCAGCCCGACCCGACGGCCGCGAGAAAAGATCGCCGGCTCGTGCCGTTTTCCGTGTTGGTGGATTCGTCGCTCATACTTCTTCCAGCCGGCCCGTTCAGCTAGCCTGTTCCAACTTGTCCAAACACGTCAGCGCGACGTTGCGCACCGACAAACTTCGATCCTCGCGCTTCTCCTCCAGGAGATCGCGAATCTTGTCGCCGTGAAGCGTGTAGAGCGCCTCGAGAGCCAAGCCCATAGCGGCTTCCTTCTGCTCGAGGAGCAATTCGCGGTTGTGGTCGCCTCGCTGAGCGTCCAAGCACTCCCAACTCACGAGGTTCCGCAACACCGTCTCGCCGGCGTGATCCCCGAAGTTCTTACCAAGGATGATCGCACTATTCCAAGACACTTCTTTCCGAGAGTCCGCGACAAGGGGTCGAATCGCTCGAATCGCCAGCTGGACGCTCGAGTCCTTCTCGCGGCGCTCGGCCGGAATCGGCTCGTTGTGCGTCAACACGTTCGCGATGGCGCCGACGGCCGTCAGGCGGATTTCCCAGTCCTCGGCAGCGACGGCCTTGCGCAGCTGCTGAACGAGGGCGACGACGACCTTCGTCCGCCGTAGCTCGGCCTCGCCCCGGGAGATCCCCTCCTCGGAGGTCACGAGCTCCGGCCGCGAGATGCCGAGCCCCTGAATCGCGGCGTGGCGCACGGCGCTGGCCGTGCCTTCGGTGGCGAGAAGCTTCTCGAGAACGGGCCACGAGTGCATGTAGTCCCCCGCCCGAGCGAGCGCGAGCACGAAGAAGACGCGCAGCTCGTCGTCCTCTTCCGACTGCTCGAAGAGACGCAGGAGCTGCTGGGTCTCGTCGGTGGTCAAACGGTACGCCTGCCCTTTCTTGAGGGCCTCCGTCTGCTTCTCGAGGACCTTGATCGACAGCGCCTGCGCGTCCTGTTTGCGCGAGTGACCGCCGCCGACCTCCATGTCGGCGAGGATCTGCGTGATCGTGCGACGGTCCTCGGCGCTGGCGACGAAGAAGAGCCAGATGAGGACGATCACGGTGATCATCAGGAGCGGGATCAGGAAGAGCTGCGGGAAGAGCGTTCCAAAGCCCCGCCCGCCCCGCCGGCTCCCGACCGGCTGCGCTCCGACGCCTAGCGGCTGCACGAGCTGCGGAGGGCTTTCAGCCTCCACCGGAGACTCGCCGAGAGCCAAATCTTCCGGAGTTTCGTTCGTCGGTTGTTGCGGGGAATCGCTCATGACGCTCGGCAGCTCGAGAGGACTCGCGCACACATTCGAAAAGAGACCCGAATAGAACGCGAGCACCGGCCCGTAAACCACTTACGTGGCCGGGATTACAGAACTTCGTGATGGATTTCACAAGGTCTGCAGGAATCATAATTAAGCCCCCCCGGAGTGTCAATGGGTTTCGCCTGCGGCCCATTGTCGCACAGTCGGCGCAAAACAAGCTGGGAGCGTGTCTTATAACGACGGGGCGATTCGCGCCGCGGCAATCTGTCCCGCGCGTCGCCCGACGCCAAAAAAAAAAGCCGATTCCCCGACGAAAAAGGCGAAAAACAGGCGCCGGGACGGACGCGAGCGCCTCAGAATCCGGTCGACGACCTCTCGCTGCGCTCTTCGGCAGCCCTGCGCAGGAGGTTCCGATCACCGTCCTTCCAGAGCCGGATCACGTGCGCGATCGGATTGAAGGCGAGACTGCGCTGACCTTCGTCCCCCGCGGCATCCGGGCCCGGTGTCACATCGGTCTTGGGAGCAGCATCGGTCTTGGGAGCAGCATCGGTCTTGGGAGCAGCATCGCACCTGGCCGCAGCGCCGGGGGTGATCAAGAGGCCCGGCCAGGGCTCGAATTGGCGTATCTTGGCCCAGCGACTCGAGCAAGGGATGCGCGAGCGCAGCAGCTCTCCGAAGAGGCAACCGCAGAGGATAAGAGCGTTGAGGGGCTCGCCGACCTCACCGTCCTCATGGAGATGCTCACAGACGAGCTCACCGATTTGGTCCTCGCCGCTGTCGTCACGCAGGCTCGTGTCGACGTCGAAGGTCGCCCGTGCGAGGTAGGTCGCAGCGGTCGCGAGCTGAACACAAGCCTCAGGCTCGATGTGCCCGAAACGTGCGATCAGAGCCGCTCGGCACTCGAAATCGGCGATCAGCGAGTCGCCGAAGAGGGTCAGCAGAACCTCGGGGACCTCGAAGGCCGAAAAGAAGCGCACGCCGAGTCGTGAGCCGGGCGGATCGGGGTCCATCCGCAGCTCCAGGAGGACGTTGAGGACCGTCAGGAGCGACTCTTCGTCCCAGTCGGCGCTCGAAACGACCGCTACGTAGCTTCTCCTACCCGACTCGACGTGGAAGAAATGGCACGTATCCGAGCACGGCAGGGCCGTGTTGAGGTTCTCGAACGAAACGAGCTCGAGACCTGCGCTCTCGAAGGCCCGCTCGACGCGCTCCTCTGCTTTTTGAAGCGTATCTCCTGGCGGAATATCGACTTGAGGCAGAGGCATGAAGGCGCCGAGAGAGGCGGATCGTCTGCGATCGGGGGAGACCGAAATTCCGACGGACGCGACCTCGGCACGCACTCGCGAGCCGGCAGTACCGCCCCCGTCGCCCCCCCCTGAACAAAAATAGTTCGGGCGCCACGCGGAAGCAACCGAGAACAGAAGATAGCAGGTTGTGCAGGGTGGTTTATGACGCTCCGTCCGTCTCATCGACTCGAGTTCTGGAAAGCTCCGGTGTGGCTCTGGCCCATCGCTCTGACGGCGACGCTCTGCCTGTGGAGCTTCGAGCTCGTCCAAGTCCCGAGCTCGCCTTGGGTCGGCTGCCTCCTTTGCCTCGCCGCCTTCCTGGCGTGCTGGGACGTCCTCCTGCAGGGCCTCCTGCCGTTTCTGCTTTACCACCGTCCGGGTCGCGAAACCCTCCCTGTGCTGGCTGCGCTCACGGCCTTCGCGTCGAGCTTCGCGCTGAGTGCCTTCGCGCTCTT
>CAYZGY010000558.1:0-5674 GCA_964478085.1 uncultured Planctomycetia bacterium | reverse complement strand
AGGCGTCTTTCAGCACATTGCCGACAAAGGAGAGGGTGCTCTCAATTACTCGACGCTGGAGGTCGCCAGGAGCCTCGTACCGTTCGTCGCGAAGAAGGGTGTCGTCGAAAACTCGCGGCTGGACACGTTCGAGCGACTGATCGAGCGATTCCTGGCGACGTTTCGCGACTCTCGTGGTCATGGCGTCGCGCTCGGATCGCTATCGAGAATACTCTCCACGAACGGTCGAGGTCAGCGACTCGTTCGAGACGCGGTCGCGGCAATCGACGACCCGAACTCTCACAAGCCTCGCATCCTCGAGTACCTGACCGACGGCTCGCAGGAGACGTACGACGCACTCGTCGCGAGTCTCGACAAGGGATCGGAGGGTCGTCGAACCGCGTACGAGATCGCGAGCAACGCTTTGATGATCCAGGGAGCTAGAGCGACAAAAGAGATATTCGAGCGCAAAGCTCGTCGCGAGAAACACCACTACTTCAACCCGTGGAAACCGTCCTGGAGTCGACGATACAGGATGGACGAAGCCGCGGCGAGGAGCGACGCGGAACACTACCTCGAGCTGCTGAAAGACCCCGAGGCGATCCTGCACACCTCGAACCCGTTTCTCAGCCTCGGAGCCGAGGCCGGACGCTACCGCGCTCGTGTGCGAAGAATCTGGGAAGGGTATCGGGATAGCGGCAAACACACTGATCTCCAGACGAAACTGACCGCTCGGATCTACCTCACCACGTTCAGAGATCGACACGATCTCGCGTTCGCGTGGGTGCGATCCGATCCACTCGTCCCGAACGATATTCGCACGCAAGTCGTGTCCCGCGCGGCTCGATCCTATCCGCCGCCAGACTCTCTCGAGCGCTACCTCAAGTTCGTCATCGACCGGTCCGTCCGGGCGCGATACGAGCGTACCGGCGCCGAACGGGCGGACGACCAGCTCCCACGCGTTCTCTTGCGCTGGTCGGCGACGAGAGCCTTCTTGCCGGTCTTTCCCGAGTTGCTCCAAGCGATCGACCAAGAACCCGAGTCGGACGCCCAACCGTTGATCGCGCCGAGCCTCGTGGCAACTGTTGCGGCCCTCCACACGATCGCGTACCACGCCGACGATCCTCGGGTCACCGAGGCGCTCGGAGAGCTCTCCGATCAGGGACGAGCCTGGCTCGTTCGCGAGTTCGACTGGACTTGCGCGTTTCTTCCTGAATCCACGGCCGCTCGCCTTTGCCGCGCGTTCGGCCTTCGGCGAACCGCTCCGGCACGATCGCCCGAGTCGTATCACGACCAGATGCGAGACCTGGCAGAGAGCGCAAGGCGCAAGACCGACTCTCCTGTCGGTCGTGGCCTCTCCGCACTCGGAAGTCGCCTGCGCACCGTTCGCTCGATCCTCGGCTACAGCGACGAACACTTTCTCGACACGTTCGACGACGGAAGGTTCGCTACCTCCCAGCTGCTGCTCGCGCTCCAAGCCCCATCGTCTCGCTTGGCCGGTCTCGGACGCGACTTCTACGTCTCCCTCCTGTCGGCGCACACCAGCTCGTCGATGACGAACTGGAAGGCTGAGAACTCCAGCACCCACCCTGCCGCGCGCAACCGGTTCGATCTCGCGCTCCACACACTCGACTACTTCGACGCACACTGGAACGACGGCCCTGAGGATTGGAGCGACGAGAAGAAGGCGGCCCTCGAGCACTGGCGGAAACCGAAGGTCCCGGACACGACGCTTCAGAACATCACATGGCTCGAGAGCGGCCGGCGACGTTTCGGCGAGACATGGACCGTTCACCGCGGGATCGACAAACTCCGCGATTCGTCGAACGCCGACCACGCCTCGTACTTCTCCGTCGATGCCGCCGTCGACGCACCCGTCGTTCTCGTCCACGGGACGGACCGCGAGACCTGGAAGTACTTCCCGGGCACCGAAGCCCCGTCCCCCGGAAACGAATGGACGACCATCGAGTTTGACGACTCGAAGTGGAAAGAGGGAGCCGCGGCGATTGGCTTCGGCGAATGCGCGTCCGGCAAGAGCAACGACCTCATCGATCGGGGAACGCGGCCCGTCGAAGAGAGCTCCGTGGGCACGTCCCTCGACGACATGCAGAACACGTACTCGACAGTCTTCGTTCGCAGAACCTTCACCGTCGACGATCCATCGAGCTTCGCGACCTTGCGGCTCCGCGTCTGGTGCGACGATGGTTTCATCGCGTACCTCAACGGCGAGGCGATCGGCCGCTCCGCATTGAGTCTGGACGGCGACACGCTCTCGCACACGGCGACCGCGAGTCCGTATCGCATCGAGCCTCTCACGTCTGTCGATCTCGAGCTCGAAGCGTCACGTCTGCTCCCCGGAAGAAACGTCGTCGCCATCGGTGGAGTGAACGATTCTCTCAAGAGCTCGGATTTTCTCGTGACGGCCAAACTGCTCGTCACGTCCTTCGGCGGGAAATCGACCCTCCGCGACCGACTTGCCGACCTCACGAAGACGCTCGAGCGTCGCCCGGAGCTGAAGCACTATCTCGAAGGGAGGCTCCTCCAGACGGAGGACGACGAGAGCCCCGCGCTGGCCGCGTTCGAAAGATCGATGGCTGCCGATCCGGTAGCACCGGAACCGCGCTGGCGCGCCGCACAGTGTGCTTGGGCATCCGGCCAGGAAGATCTGGCTCGCTCCTTCCTTCAAGACGCGATGGCCCTCGACTTCGAAGGTGACGAACGCCTCTGGCGCGAATGGGCGAAGATGTTCGTCCGCCCGGCGACGACGCTCGCGGACCTGACGGGCGAGAACGCGATCGTGCTGCGTGCACGTTCGAGAGTCGGTGACGGATATTGGTGGTTCGCCCACAACGTGCTTTCACGCGGATCCTCCGAGATCGACTGCGGCTACAATCTGAAACAGGGACCGGCACGCAGCCCGTGGAACGGCGATTCGTTCTATCGCGACAGCTACTTGCGCTTCGGCCGGAAAGAGCTCATCGCGGACGATCATCAACGTGACATGATGTACCGCTCTACGAGGGAGTTCCCGCCGGATCGAGGCCCTGTTGGCGACTACTCGCTTCCCGTTCCCCGAGGTACCTTCGAGGTCACTCTTCACTTCTGCGAGATCATCGAAGTCACCGAGGGCGGCCGAGTCTTCGACGTCGCAGCCGAAGGCAAGCCGGTCATCGAGAACCTGCGGCTTCTCGACACGGGTCTCGAGAAGCCCGTGACGAAGACCTTCACGGTGAAAGTCGACGATGGTCGACTCGATCTCGACTTCTACTCCCCCGCCGGTTTCATGACCGTCGTCAGCGGGATCGAGGTCAAACGGCGCTGATCAGCTCCCAACGAGGAGTTCGCGCATGCGTCGGCGGCGATACTCGAAAATGCGCTCGATGTCAGGACGAACGAGCCACCGATCGAGCAGCGCCCCACAAAAGAATTCGTAACGCAGGCGATCAAGAACGCGCACGCCCTGCGAGGTCTGCTCGAACGTGTGCTCGTGAATCCAAGTTCGATACGGTCCGCGAACTTGAGAGTCGATGAAGTACGCGGGCGGGTTCCAAGCGTCGATGCGAGTTCGCCAACGAACCGGAATCCCTCGAATGCGAAGTCGGTAATCGATGAGCGCCCCCTCACGCATCTCGATCGGCTCCGGAGTCACAATACCAAACTTGAGCCACGGAGGCGTAATCGACTCCAGATTTCGAACGTCGCTGAAGAAGTCGAAGACGTCCGAGAGATCGCGAGGAATGATCGTTTCGGTACTGAATCGATAGCTCACAGCTTGCTTACGTGCTTTTCCTTGCCTGAGGCGTTCGGTCGCTTCCAACGATACTTGGTCAATCCGTCGAGCGAACGAACGAAGACCTCATCACCGCAGACAACGAGATGGGCCCACGTGGGAGAGGAGGCGATCTTCTTACGATCGAGAATCTTGAGCTCGCGCTCGCTCGGCTGAATGAGAAGCAGTTCGCCGCGCTCGTCGAGACCGAGGATCTGCTTGCCTTGCGTGACGAAGCTCACGTACTTTCCGAAGCGTGCCCGGCTCGTCCAGAGCTTCTTGCCGTCGGCTACGCGGAAACAAGCGATGCGCTGGTTGCGAAGGTGCAGGTACGCGTTTCCGTCGACGACGACGGGCGAAGACATGTAGCCCTGTGTCGTGTCCGACCACGACTCGCCCGTGGTCCATTCCGATTTCTTCGAAGCTTCCGATCGCACCTGCTTGACGTCGATGGCGAGGGTGCCGCCACCGTAAGTGCTCGTGAAGACGCGCGAGCCGATGACTGTCGGCGTCAGGATGTTCATCCCGCGAAACGCTTTGATCTCGCGCTCCCAAAGCGCCGCGCCGGTATCAGGTCGCACACCGGCGAGCTTCGATCTCGTCTGCACGAGAATCTGTGACTCACCTCCGATCTTCGCGTAGACCGGAGAGCTGAAGGCGCTGCCGTACATGCCCCCGGAGTCCTCGAGCGATCTCCAGATGGTCTTTCCCGTCTGACGGTCGAGCTTGACGAAGGCTGCACCCGCCTGGACGTAGACTCCGTCGCCGTCGATGAGAGGCGAGCAGACGAATCCGAACGACGGAACCGGGGACTTGAAGCGCTCGACGAAATCGACGCGCCAGACCTCTTTCCCGGTCTTGCCGTCGAGACAAACGAGTATGTCGCGCATACCGGCCGCGTAGAGGCGCTCGCCGTCCCACGCAGGTGTAGCGCGGATCCACGAGCCGTTCGAACGTGCGAAGAACGGCACCTTCATCGATCCACTCCAGCTCGCCTCCCAGAGCTTCTTGCCGCTCTCGCGATCGAGAGCGATGACGACCTCGTTCTTCTTGTCACGTGTCTCGGTGATGAACACGCGGTCCTTCGCGACGACCGGCGTGCTGTAGCTCGGTCCGGCCTCTACGGTGAAACGCTCCTTGAGAGAGTCGCTCGACAACGTCGACGGCCAGCTGCGAGTCGCCACTCGACCATCGCGGGTCACACCGCGCCAGCCGGGCCACGTTTCGGGATCGACCTTGTTCGGGTCAGCCTCGAGTGTGGAGGACGACGAGGCCACGACGAAGACGAGGAGCATGGCGAAACGCCGCGATGCCGAAAGGACGGGGCTACTCATGAGTCTGCACGCTTCCTGGTTCGAGCTTCTTCGCACCAACTCTCGAACCGTGCGAGAGTGGGCATGTAACGAACGCCCGCAACGCCGCGTTGCGTGCGCTTGGCCGACGCGCCGCCGATGAGAATCTCGACGTCGTCAGCCAGCTTCTTCCGTAATTCTTGAATCATCCCTGCGGAACTCGATCCTGCGCTGTTCGCAGAGATGCTGATACCGACCGCGTCAACCGCAAGGTCGGTCGTCGCATCGACGAGGTCCTCGAGCGGTAGATCCGGCCCGACGAGCTCGACTCGACAGCCGCAGAGAGTCGCTGCGAGCGCAGCGAGATGAATCCCGATCGTGTGTCGCTCGCCGGGCAATGTCGCGAGGAGAAGACGAATTCGCGGAGATTGTCGACCCCCTCGACTCGCCTCGATCTGCGCACGTTCCAGTCGAAGGTACTCTTCGATCGCGCCGGACGCCTGATGCTCTTGACCCACCGAAATCGTCCCGGCGCTCCAGCCCTCACCGATCCGGCGGACGAGCGCCGCGACCGTGTCGTCGAGAAACTCGGCCGAGGGCCGGCCTCTCCCATGGGCCGGTGGAGCGAGCGCGG
>CAYZGY010000557.1:5425-5697 GCA_964478085.1 uncultured Planctomycetia bacterium | reverse complement strand
GGGCGACGGGTTTGCTTCAGGCGACGGCGCCGAGGCGGTCAGTACGCGCGAAGAGGCCCAGGGTGATCGCGGTGAGGAGCTCGAGCCGCGACTCAGCGCCAATCCCGAAGGTCAACGCACCTACTACCGTCACTTCCGGTTCCCGCTCGAGAGCGACGACGGACTCGTCGTCCACTGCTTCTCGGACAACACCTCGCAGCGTGAGCTCGAGGATTCGTTGCGCGAGAATCTCGGCCAGCTCTCGAGCATCCGCGAGATCGTCGACACGCTCT
>CAYZGY010000557.1:2024-5415 GCA_964478085.1 uncultured Planctomycetia bacterium | reverse complement strand
ACGAATCGCTCCACACGCAGGAGGTCCTCGACCTGATCCTGATCGCCGTGACCGCGGGAAGGGGCTTCGGCTTCAACCGTGCGTTCTACCTGGAAGTCGTCGGATCGAGCATCCGCGGACGGACAGGAATCGGCCCTTCGAGCCACGAAGAGGCAGGGCGCATCTGGAGCGGCATCGATCACCGCCAACTCTCGACGCTTCGCGACCTTCACCAGAACCTGACCAAAGGCGGCGGCAATCCGAACCCGAAGACCGGCGAAATCGCCGAACGCCTGCACCTCGATCTCGACGCGGGCGGGGAGAGCCGGCTGCTCGAGGCGATCACGAGCTGCGAGCCGTCGTTGGTCCACGTCGGCGAGTGTCACAGCGAGACCGAACGCGAGTTCTTCGAGAATCTTTCCACGCCGCTCTTCGCGATCGTCCCGCTCCACATCCGGGGCGAGCTCGCCGGTGTACTCGTCGCAGACAACTTCGTGACCCAAGCACCGATAACTGCGCACGACCTCAGCGTGCTCAACACTTTCGCCCGCTACGCTGGAATCGCGCTCGAGAGATCGCAGCTCTACGACGAGCTCAACTCGAACGTCTCGAAGCTGCAAAAGGCGAACTCGGAGCTCCGCCGACACCAATCGCTCCTCTTCGAGGCGGAGAAGCTCTCCGCGCTCGGAAAGCTGGCGGCGGACCTCAGCCACGAGATTCGAAACCCGCTCATGATGATCGGAGGCCACGCCAACTCGCTTCTCGAAAGCGGAGAATACTCTGATGACGATCGGGAGAGCCTCGAGATCATCGTCAGCGAGGTCCGGCGGCTCGAATCCTACCTCTCCGAGACTCTCGACTTCGCCCGCTCCGATCCCGTCGAGCTCGCGCCTTGCGATCTTCGCGACTCCGTCGAGGCCTGCCTCGCCGCGATGCGACAGAAGTTCGAGGATCGCGACGTCGAGCTCCGAGTCGACCTCGGAAGGTGGCCGCTCTCCTGCGAGATCGCCCCCGATCGCATCCATCGCGCTCTGACCAATCTTTTACGGAACGCCCTCGAGGAGGTCGAGGGATCGGATCGGGAGCGCTTCGCAGGATTACGGGCCTCGACAACGCCGAAGTCGATCCGCCTCGAGATCTTCGATAGTGGCACGGGTATTCCCGAGGAAATGCACGAGCAGATCTTCGAACCGTTCTTTACGACTAAGCCGCATGGAACAGGTCTCGGCATGGCCCTCGCGCGTGCGGATATTCGCGCCCTCGGCGGAGAGATTTCACTTCAAGGTGACGAACGTTTCGGGTCGATATTCTTTATCGAACTGCCACTGGCAGAGACCGTTCCTCCCGAAGACAGAATCGAAGACCGGAGAAGATGATGGACACTGCTCCGAACAAGACCGTTCTTGTCGCCGACGACGAAGCCGGAATCCGGACACTGTACAAGCGGGAGCTGAGCAAGGAAGGCTACCGCGTAGAATTCGCCTCGAACGCAAAGGAGGCCATTATGAAGACTCGCGACATGTCGCCCGATCTGGTGATCATGGATATCAAGATGCCCGGCATGGACGGCATCGATGCCATGGACCGTATCCTCGAGGAGAACGGCGAAGTTCCGATCATCCTCAACTCCGCCTACAGCTCCTACAAAGAGAGCTACCTCACGCGACCCGCCGACGCTTACGTCACGAAGTCGTCGGATCTCGGTGAGCTCAAAGAGACGATCCAGGACATCCTCAAGAAGCGAGAGTCCGTGGACAGTCCGACCCAGAACCAGAACTGATTCTTGATTTTCGCTCCTGGGGTCTCGAACGAGATCCTCCTGCCTCCGCCTGAAAAGAAAGCAGAAGAGGAAGCCCAACGATGCGACCCGTCAAGGTTCTGACGATGATTCTCGCCGGAGGCGTCGGAGAACGTCTCTACCCCCTCACTGGCCCACGGTCGAAGCCGGCCGTCCATTTTGGGGGGAACTTTCGCATCATCGATTTCACTCTTCTCAACTGCGTCCTCTCGGGGATCCGGCACGTCCATCTTCTGACGCAGTACCACTCGTTCTCGCTCTCGGCACACCGCAGCCAACGCTGGAACATCCTCAGCTCGGGGCTCGGCGAGGGTATCGAGATCGTGCCTCCGAAGATGCGTACGAGTGACGGCCTCTACCAAGGTACGGCCGACGCGATCTATCGAAACCTCGAGCTCCTCGAGCGCCACCGTCCCGACGTCGTGCTCGTGCTCTCCGGCGACCACATCTATCGCGCGGACTACGATCGCTTCATCGACGCGCACGTACAGAAAGACGCGGACATCTCGGTCCTGACGGGCTCCGTCCCGACCGAGGAGGCCCACGCCTTCGGTTGCGTTCGCCTCGAGGACCACGGACGCATCGCCGAGTTCAAAGAGAAGCCTTCGGACCCCTCGCCGCTCGCGATCGACGACATGGTCCCGATCAACCTCGGCGTCTACTGCTTCGACACGGAGTTCCTCCTCGAACGTCTCGTCGCCGACAGCAAGGATCCCAACTCTGCCCACGATTTCGGCAAGAACATCCTCCCGACGTCGCTCGAGCTCGGCTCGGTGATGTCCTGCCCGCTCGCCGCGATCTCGCCGGACGAGACGCCCTACTGGCGCGACGTCGGAACGATCGACAGCTACTTCCAGGCCCACATGGACCTGCTCGACTCACCCGCCGCGTTCAACCTGCGCGACAAGCGGTGGCCGGAAGGCTCGTGCTTCGAAGAGTGGCTGCCGTCGCTCCAGTCGGTACGAACGGAGATCCACGGCGAGGAAGTCCTGACGCGCAACCTCATCGGCACGGCGGTGACGCTCGAGAACGCGACGGTCGCTCGCAGCGTTCTTTCGCGCGGCGTCCACATCGGCGAAGGGTCGAACGTCTTCGAGGCGATCGTTCTTCCTGGCGCGAAGATCGGCAAGAACTGCCAGCTGCGTCGCGTCGTCGTCGAAGAGAACGTAGAGATTCCCGACGGAACGATCATCGAGGCGCCGAGCAGCTCGCACGAGTTCCTCGTCTCGGAGAAGGGAATCGTCGTCGTCTCCGAAGGCTACCGCCTCAAGGAGTCGCCGAAGCACGTCCGCAGGAAGGCGAAGGCCGAAGCGGAGAGCGTCGACACCAAGAAGGACGCTCCCGAGGCCGCCCCCCGAACGACCACCGCACCCGAAAAGGCCAGTCGAACCTCGCGAACGCGACGCAACTCGCGCAAGAAGGTCAAATCCTGATCAACGACGACAGAGACGGTCAGCCGCAAGCCGCGCCTGAACGCCGTGCTGGTTGGGGTGAATTGATCGAGCAAGGCTCGATCAAGAGGGGGCTTCTCGAAAGCCCCCTTGAAGAAATCGATCAACGACAGAAAGACGCCCCCCGCGTTAGACGGGGGGGGGGTTGTGTGGTTTGTAAGGT
>CAYZGY010000557.1:0-2014 GCA_964478085.1 uncultured Planctomycetia bacterium | reverse complement strand
CACGCGGGGGCTCCCCCAACCCCCCCTGCAACAACTCGACCAACCACACAACCCCCCCCAGCTATTACTCGCTGGGCGTCTTTCTGTCTTTGATCAGTCTCCCCAGAACGCGATCGACGACGTTGACGTCGTTCGGCGTCGGGTCGAGGTGGTGCCAGATCGGGTGGCCGTTCTCGTCGAAGACGATGAGCGTGGCCGTACCGACGATCGCCTGCAGCGTGCGGAACACCATGTTCTTATCGGTGACGTCGAATCCACCCGGCGTGCTGAGACCGAGCGCCTCGATCTCCTGACGCATCGACTCGTAGCGAGACTCTCTCGCATCAGCACGGAGACCGCGCGGGATGAAACCGAGCGAGATCACCGTCAGCGCCTTCGGGTTGTCCTTCGCCATCTTGTCGACGTGACGGAGGACGTCGAGCGAGCGCGCGTTGTTCGGCTGTCGGAACATGACCGCGACGATCTTTCCCTTCTGGCTCGCGATCGTGGTCGGCTCACCCGAGACCCACTCGACGCCGTTGTCGAAGTCGAGCGGCGACGGCTTGCCGTGGAGTTGCTCGATGAACTCGATCGTCGGTCGGGCGCGGAAGTCGCGATAGATTCGAATGACGGGCTGAATCGTCTTCGGCGGGGCAGCGGCTTGCAGCTCGTGCTGGAGGCGATCGGCGACGTCGACGTACTCCTTGTAACGGATGAGCGACGCTTCCGTGTTGCCGAGAGCGTTCTGAATGAAGGCGATCCAGAAATCGGAGATGTAGTACCACTGCTCGTACTGGCCGAGGAGGACGCGCGACATCCCCGTGTCGTCCATCGCGTTTCGGTACTCGGGCTTGAGACGGGCGAGGAGGTCCTCGGCATCCTCGAGCGCGCCAAGCGCGTAGTGTGACTCGAAGAGACCGATGTTGAGGAGCACCTTGTCCGGTCGGTCACCACGAGTCTTCAGGGACTTCTCGAAGTGCGAAAGTGCATCGTGGTACTGCCCGTCCGCGATGAAGCTCATGCCGATCGAGTAATGGTAGTCCTGACCTGTCGGAAAGTGCTTCTCACACCCGTTGTCGATGTAGTCGCGCGCGTAGCCGCGGAAGCTGTCGTTGTTGAACGTGAAGGAGTAGTCCCGATCCGCGAGGACACCGAGCCCGTTGCAGTGATCCTTCGATTTCACGGCCGAGCCCGCGAGACCCTTCTTCGCGAGCTCTTCGACGTAGCCGAGGTACTCCCCCATCATCTCCTTCACCTGCGCCTTGACGTCGCGCCCTTGCTCGGCCGACAACTTGCCTCCTCCGGGAAGGAGCTCTTTCTTGAGTTGTGCCTCGAGCTCCTCTTCGTGACGCTTGAAACGGGTCAAATGATCTCGCGCGAGGTAGACCCTGACGCGAGCCGACTCGTCACAGTTCTCACACGTCTCGAGGAACTTCTTTCCGAGGATGATCGCCTTCTTGACGTCCGCGTCGATCGCTGCCGCGGTGCGCGTGAGCTCTTGAAAAACGAGGGGAATCCCGGGGCGAAGCTTGCGAAGCTCGGCGGCGATGTCCTGACACTCCTTCGGGAGCTCCGAGAGCTTCTTCTTCGGCTTGAGATCGGGAGTCTCGGGCTCGGCTCCTGTGGTACTGACCTTGTCGGGATCAGCCGAGACCTTGGCGGTCTTCGTGCTCTCCTCGGTCTTGGTCGACTCGGTCGTCTTCGCGTCGGCGGCCAAAGACGAGCCGGAAGCGCTCTTCGCTCCGGTCTTGTCGCCCGTGACGTCACCCGAAGGCTTCACACAAGCTGAAAAAGCAAAGGGAATTACGAGCAGGGCGAGGAGTCGGGCTCGAAAGTTCATGACATCTTCCCGATTCGGGGTTCGTCGGACTGAGAGGGTAAGCGATCCATCTTACGGTGGGGCCTGGTTCGTGACAAGACCGGTGGCGGCCTCGTCGGCCGAGCCGACGGAAACCTTTTCCCCGAACCCGCGTGCTCTCAGCCGGGCTGAACGTACGACTTGTCGACCTCCTGTTGTCGGCAACCTGAAGACCCT
>CAYZGY010000556.1:820-5710 GCA_964478085.1 uncultured Planctomycetia bacterium | reverse complement strand
CCGGGTCGAGGTCGTGACGGGCGTACTCGATGAAGATGTAACCCGCGTCGAGGAACATCGGCACTTCACGCGTGCCTCCGAGCCGTCCTTCCTCACGCACGATGACCGCGTGCGGCCCGTCTTCGTACGGAACGTACATCACGAGACGCATGCGCAACTGACGTTTCGAGCCGATGACGAGCGTCAGCCACTCCTCCCGGCCCTTGCCGCTGCGATGGGGTCGCGCCCGATCGACGACGACGTCGATCCGGTCAGGGCGCGGCGGCATGCGACCGTACTCGTAGTAGAGCAACATCGCCGTGAGCTCGCGACGACGACGACGCCAGTCTTCTGGTGTCTTGACGCTCGAGCCGTCCTCGAACGTGAAGAGATCCGGGAGCACCGACCCGGGCGCGGTCGCGGCCGATTTCGGCAGCGCAGCAAGAGAAGGCGGCGGACGCCAGCCCGATCCGTTCTCTTCGGATCGAGCAACGCCCGCCGCCGTCAAAATCGTCAGAAAAAAAACCTCGAGTCGCGGCTTACGGAGCGTGCGCGAGGTTCGAGTTGTGCGGCGTCGGCGTCGGGTGGTAGCCCCACGTGTCGCTGCCGTCCGGGAAGCGTCCGTAGGACACGTCCGAGATTTGACGTTCGAAGAAGATCTCATCGAGAACCGTCTCGCCATCGACATCGACGAGACCGATGTACTCGCCCGTGTCGCTCAGCTGGTAATTCGTGTGAAGGGGACCCTGCGTCCCGTCGTCATCAGCATACACGATGAGGTGCTCGCCCGGGCCGATCGTCGTGCCCGGCGTGAACTGCCAGTGCTGCAGGTCGAGCGGATCGTCGGTGAGGTACATGCCTCCGAGATCGATGACCGCGTCCGTTCCGTTGTAAATCTCGACCCAGTCGGGGAACTCGCCCGCCTCGTCGGGATCCTCGAGCGTGACGTTGTTGTCGGCCATGAACTCGTTGATCACGAGACCGTTCAGCCCGACGAGGAAGCGCGCCTCGGTCATGGCGCCCCACCTCGCACCGTTGCGCACGCGAGCGCGCACGGTCGTGGTCGAGTTGATCGTCAAGGGGTCCGAAGCATCACCAGCAGTCAGCGCCGTCAGGGACGCGTCGAAGCTGATGTCCGAGCTCGTGCCGTCGACCTGGTGAATCGACACGGCGAGGACATTGCTCCCCTCGATCAAGAGACCCGGATCGATGTCGAACGTGTTCACTGCGCTCTCGTCGGCACCACCGACGGGCACACCCGGCCCCGACGCGTTCGTCAGGTAGGTGATCTCGCCGCCGGGCATGTTCGAGCGGACGATCTCGGTGCCGTTGAGGTAGACGACCGCGCCGTCATCACGCACGAGACCGAGCGTCAGCTCGACGATTTCGTCGACGTCCGACGCATTGAAGCGACGACGGAAGTACGTCGTCGCGTACTTGTCGTCCTCGTCGGGCCCGAAGCCCACCTCGGTGGTCTCGTCACCGTCGCCGTAACCGAGCGGCGCACCGCCTTGCGGCCAGCCGTTGTGGTTGAACGCGTTCGTCCTCCACGCAGTGCCCTGGTTCGATCCGTTGTCGAGGTAGCGCCAAACCGCGCCGAGCTCGACGAGAGCGACCGAGTTCGTGTCGTCGGTGAACACCTCTGCATCGGGATGGATTGCCCCGCCCGGCATACGCGGATCGACACCGTCGAACGCGTAGTAGATCGTCCCCGGCGTACCGTTCGACTGCGTCATGGAGAGACGGAAACCCTCATCGACATGACCGCCGTGTCGATTGAACGAGACGATCGCCTCACGCGGGAACATGTTCACGGAGCGCATCTGATTGAGCACGATCTGCGTGCGCTGCGGGAAGTAAGTCCCGACCATGTAGTTCGTCTGGTTGTCCCAGTCGTTCTTCGTACGCGGACTGCCACGCTTCGCGTCACCCCAACGCGCCGACGGGCCGATGACCGCGAGGTCGATCGAGTCCGAACGTCCGCGCCAGCGACGGATGTTCGCCTGGGGAGAGAGGGCACCTCCATGGTGGAAGCGATCGTTGACGAGATCCGCGAACTGGATCGCATACTCCGCGTTGGCCGTCAGGCGAAGATGCAGCCACGCCGGGTTGAAGTGGCTCCAATTCTGACCGATGCGACGGTCGGTCGCATCCGTAAGAAGACGCCCCTCGTTGAGTCCGCCGTTCGACCCGAGCGAGTGCTCGGCATCGTGACGAAACCACTTGAAGCCGTCCTGCTCGACGCGGTTGTAGACGGCGAAGATGTTGTTCGAGAAGTGCGCCCAAGCGCTGATGGGCGCGTCCGGGTCACCGACAAGATAGGTGCACGCCATGTAGTCCATCAGGTTTTCGGGATCGAGATAGTTCGGTCGGGCGGGATCGTCCGTGCCGTCGGATCGGAGTCCCTGGATGCGCATGTACGCGGTGTTCGAGCTGAATCCGGCGACCGCAGCATCGTAGAGAGCCCGGTAAGCGCTCATGTTGCCGTCCGCGGCCTCGAGCGCGCGGTTGCCCGACGAGTTGTTCTTGATGACGTCGAAGTCATCCTCGTTCCCCCCGAAGTACGACTGCGCGTACTCGCGGTTGACGCGTTCCTGCGTCTGGAAGAGCCCCCAGTACACGCCATTGAGGTAGAGGTGGTAGTACCGGCTGCGCGTGTGAGGCTTTCGCACGTCTCGCTGGACGTCTCGCGAGAAGACCTCGCGGATAAACGTGTTGAGATCACTTCCCGAAAAGGCCCACGACCAGTTCTGGCTCGTTCGCAGGTCGATCGCGTCGAACTCGTCGACTCCGTGCCCTTCGAACATCGGGTGGCGCAGCTTCGTGTCACCGTAGTCGCGTCGGAAAAAGAGGCGCAGCGAGTGCTTCGGGTTGTCGCCCGAGCGGCTGAAGGCGCCGCGGATTCGAACACCGGCGCCGACCTGGAAGGTTTCACCGCCGTCCGGGTCGAGCAGCTCGACCGAGCAGGCACGCTCCCAGGAGCGGCCATCGGCCCGCGCATTGACGTAGATTCCCGAGCTCGAGTCGAAGAAGTTGTCGATGTCGGTCACGAGGGAGATCGACTTGATCTGCAGAAGTCCATCCTCGATACGATTACGGAACGATGCGTGGTTGACGACGTCGGGGTCCATTCCGTAGTCGATGACCTGCCCGTTGACCCTCCCGCGATTCGGCCAGTCCGAGCCGGGTCGCGCGCCCGTCGGAGACTGCCGCACGATGTCGCTGGTGAAGAAGAAAGAACGCGTGCTGACCTGCGACGGGATGTAGCTCGAACGGAACGCAGCGGCGCGGATGACCGTCGTCCGCGTGATATTGAGCGGACCGCTGTAGACCGTTCCTGTGGTCGCGGTCGGCTCGACACCGTTCGTCGTGTAACGGATCTGCGCGCCCTGCGTGATCGTCGAGAGCGTCAGCTGGAACGACGCGTCGTAGAACCCGCGCTCTCGGTTGAACTCGACCTTACGGACGAAACCGTTGACTCCCTCGACGTTGAACGTCCCCGGCGTCGGCGTCGTCATGTACTGGAAATCGGCCGCGCGCCCGGCGGCGATGAGTTCTGGACCGATCAGGAAGTCACCGTCTGTCGACGTGTTGTTGAGTGCGTGAACCGCGAGCACGTTCGAGCCGTTGACGAGGCGTCCGAGGTGATTCGTCAGATTGATTTCCTCGGGCGTCGGGGCGTCTTCGATGTCGCGAGCCCGCGTCGCACGTGAGTTCCAGGAGAGATTCGCTGGCGCGTTGCGGCGGGCAACCTCCGTACCGTTGATGTAAGCGACGAACCCGTCCGCGTAGCGGATGCGCATCGCGAGACCGGCCAGATCGGCGACCTCGTCGACATCGAACGAGTAGCGTGCCCAGAGGGACGCGTTTCGGCCCTTCATCTCGTCCTCGATGTTCGTCGAGATCGACGAGGCAAAGCCGAGGAGCGCAAGGCCTCCTATGGCAGTGTCGCCGACGAGGTCGAACGAGTTGCTGAACGACGCGTGCGAACCTTGAGCCGCGAAGAACTCGAGCCCGGCGCCACCACCACGCTCGTAGTAGACGAGCCGGATCTCCGCTGGACCGGCCTGACTGAAGTTGAAGGTCTGAATCGTATCCGAGGGACCTCGCGGCGCGGCGTGCTCCATGCGGAACGACTGCGTCGCCGTGTCGATGTCGAGCCCGAAGCCGTCGTCGCTGTTGACGCCGAAGCTCCAGGGACCCGCCTGCGGTATGAGGATCGTTCCGGTGACGAGGGTGACGAAATCATCGACGTTCGAGAATCCGATGCCCGGAAACGCGTGGTTGTTCGAGTAGTTTCCGAAGCCGTCGGTGTTGCGGTAGTCGATGTACTCGGCCGTTGCGCGTCGGACGGTCGACTGACGCGCCGGGTTGCTGATCACCGACTCGGCGGTCGCGAGGCTGCCGACTTGGATATTCGCCTTGTAGTACGTGACGTCGAAACCTTCCGTCGCGATCCTCGAGAAGCCGAGCGCGCTCGTGCCGCTCTCCCAGCCGGCCGTGCTGAAACCGCGGTCGGCCCAACTACCGAGATCGCCAGCGTCGCCCGATCGCGGAACGAGATAGCGAACAGGATGGTCCTCCGCGACGAGAGTCGTCGACGACTGAGCGAGGCCGAAGGAAACGTCGCTGAGCTGCTCCGGGAAGGCCGGATCGAACGAGTCGACGATCGTCGCGCCGTCCGGAGCGACGAGCGCGAAGTACTCGCCGTCCTTATCGAGCTGGAAGTTCGTGTGGATCTCATCGCCCGGACCTTCGCGATCCTTGCCCGACGCGAGGAACAAGAGGAAGCCGCCGCGCTCGATGGTGACGCCATCCGGGATGCGCCACTCGCGGAGATTGTCCTCGTCGGTCGTCAAAAAGTAGCCCCCGAGATCGAGCACATCGTCCGGGGCCGTGTCTTGCAAGTGC
>CAYZGY010000556.1:0-810 GCA_964478085.1 uncultured Planctomycetia bacterium | reverse complement strand
CGACCCAGTCGGGGCTATCGCCGTCCGCGTCGAAGAGGGTCTCGGCATTCGCGGCCATGATCTCGCTGATGATCACGGATCCGGTGAGCTCCGCGCAGGGCGGGTTGTCACACGAGAGTCCGTCGGGCGAAGGATCGATGCCGCAGGCCGGGTACGGCGCGGCGGGCGCGGGTCCGGCTTGGTAGAAGAACGCGAGCTCGTAGATCGGATCGCTGACGTCGACCGAGCCGCTGTCGTTGACGTCGGCCGCTCGCTCGCAGGGAATCTCGAAATCGGGCTGGAAGAGATGGAACAGGATCGAGACGACGTCGGAGACGTCTAGGTTGTTGTCCTGATTGATCTCGCCACGGACGAAGCGCTCGTCCTGTCCGTAAGCCCGAGAGTTCGCCGCCAAGAGCACGGCACCGAGGAGACCGAGACCCAGTACGGCCCCCCTGCTCAAACGCATGATCATGGAGAGAGTCCTTCGCTCTTGTTGGCCCAAGGACTCGATTTTAGGCCGTTCTTCGCGATCTGCGAACTCGAAATCGTGTGAGCTACAAGGACTTACAGGAGTTGCACTTCGCGTCCGAGCCATCGACGGCCCGAGGCGGCTCGGGACACCCGAACGAATCCCGCCCAGAGACAAAAAAACCCCCGAGAACGAGTCTCGGGGGTTTCGTTTTCGGTCGAGAAAGCTCGAGCCCAGCGCCGGAGCTTACTTACAGTTGTCTCCGCTGCTCTTGGATCTTTTGGAGCTTTTGGATCTTTTGGAGCTTTTGGAGCTTTTGGAGCTTTTGGAGCTTTTGGAGCTTTTGGAGCTTTTGGAGC
>CAYZGY010000555.1:5335-5741 GCA_964478085.1 uncultured Planctomycetia bacterium | reverse complement strand
GATTCGCCGTCGACCTTCTCACCTCTCATTCGACTCCGTCGGCGTCGCCCACCGAAGCGCTCGTGCCGATGCTCGACGAGAAGATCCAGGTGGCGCTCGCCACCGCTCGCCTGATTCGACAGATCGGTCCCGAAGCCGAAGCTGCCAAGACGAAGCTCGCCGAGGTTCTTTCTCATCCCCGTCCCGAAATGCGACACGCGGCGGCGAGCGCACGGGCACAGATCGCCCCGGACGGAGTCGAGCTCGTACCCGTCTTGGCCGAGTCACTTCGCTCCCTCGATCACGAGGCGCGGGCTCACGCGGTGGAAGATCTCACCGCGCTGGGGAGTCGATCACTGGGTGCGATTCCGACCGTCATCGACCTCATCATCGACGATGATCGAAAAGGGAAGGGAACGACCTCAGG
>CAYZGY010000555.1:0-5325 GCA_964478085.1 uncultured Planctomycetia bacterium | reverse complement strand
CGCGGCGCGCAGGCGCGAGAGCTTGGTGACCGATGGGTTCGCGAGCCTGTTCAGTGCAGTGGGCCGCTTCGACGACACCGCCTTCCGCTTCTCTTGAAGAGCGCCGTCGTCGTCTTCAATCGTCCGAGACGCTCGTTCTCCTGCAGATCCTCTCCAAACTCGTCGAGGATCGTCGGACGCTTTTTTTCCGCGACGAGCCTGGAAACTCGGTCGCGAGGTTCGCTCAGAAAGCCCACCTCGTGAGCTTCTCTTTCTCCTTCACGAGGACCCCGTCCTCGAGCAGCACGGGAGGCGCCCAGGACTGGCTGTCAGCGACGGGGTAGGAGGCGATCTTCTCGAACTTCTCACCGGTCGCCTTGAAGACGATGAGCTCGCCGTCGTTCGTCAGAGCGACGACGTGACCGGGAAACGCGAGGAAGGTCGCGTTCTCGCCCGTTCGCCCGGGACCCTGCCAGAGCACCTCACCACTCGAGATGTCGAGACAGAAGAGTCGGCCTCGACCGTAGTGGGAGAGACCGTAGAGATGGTCGCCGTTGACGATCGAGGAGGCCATGTCGAGCGAGACCCTCTTCTGGTGCCAGAGGCGCTCGATGCTCCACTTTCCCTCCTTCAGCTTGGGCTCGACCGAGATGATGCCCCGATTCTCGCCGCCGACGAGAAAGCGCCCGCGATGAAACGAAGGTGTGGGCATGTTCTGATCGGTACCGAGGTGCGGGTGCGGAAAATCCCAAAGGGTCTTGCCCGTCTTGCTCTCGATACCGACGAGCGCGCGATGATTCCATTCGACGATCTGACGGACACCCGCGATCTCGACCAGGAGCGGCGACGAGTAGCACGTGCCGTCCTTGCCGTTCTCCCAGGAGGGCTTGCCGCTCTTGGCGTCGAAAGCGACGAGGACTCCGGCCTTGCAGTTGCCGAGGTGAACGATGACCCGACCGCCGTCGACGATCGGCGACGTCGAGGCTCCCCAGTACGGATGTCCCTTCTCGAAACGCTCGGCGAGATCGCGCTTCCAGATCTTCTTTCCGGACTCGGCATCGCGCGCGGTGAGCACGCCGTTGATGCTCAGCGTGAAGAGCCGCCCGTCCGCGTAGACGGGACACGACTTCGGCCCCTTCCCGTGACGCTCTCCGCCGCCACCGATCTTGAACGGCGTCACCCAGCTCTTGCGCCACTTCTCCTGACCCGTCGCGAGATCGAGACACCAGAGAACCTCGTCCTGTCCTTGTCTCGCATGCTGGAAGATGCGACCGTTCGAGATGATCGGGGACCCGTAGCCCTCACCGACATCGACCTGCCACGCCTTGCGAAGCTTCGCAGGCCACTCCTTCGGCGCCTTGAAGTTCGCGACCCAACCGTCTCGCTTCGGACCGAGCCAACCGGTCCAGGACTCTTCCGCGACGGAGTTCGACGAACAAATCAGAAAAGACGTCGCGAGAACGGCGATCGACAGACGGAGCATGCCTCGAAATCTCCAAGCGCTCGAGTATCGTAGTTACCGAGCGCGCCATCGTAGCAGGTTTCCGGCTGGCGCGCCTCGTCCATCACTCCTCGACAACGAACGACTCGACGTGCCCCTCACCACTTCACTTCTTCGTCACTCTCTCGTCCTGCTGCTCGTTCTCGCGTGGCCGAGTCTCGCACGCGCCGAACGGACGAACGTCCTCTTCATCATCGTCGACGACCTCCGCCCTGCGCTCGGCTGCTACGACGATCCGATCGCCAAAACACCGAACATCGACCGGCTCGCCGCCCGCGGCACGACCTTCCTGCGCGCGTACTGCCAGCAGGCGGTCTGCAGTCCCTCGCGCCTCTCACTCATCACGGGACGGCGCCCCGACTCGACGCGCGTCTGGGATCTCAGCACGCACTTTCGCGAAGCCCTTCCGGACGTCGTCACGCTCCCGCAGCACTTCAAGAAGAACGGCTATCACTCGCGAAGCATCGGCAAGATCTTGCACGGCGGCGGCAAAGCGTCCCAAGATCCTCCGTCGTGGTCGAAGAAGCCGCTCTTCGACATCGCACGCGACGTCAAGCTGCGATACGCGACCGCAGCCAATCTACGCGGCAGCGGGCACAAGCGCGCGGCGTCCGAGTCCGCCGACGTTGCCGACGACCGCTACGTCGACGGCATGGTCTGCAATGCCGCCCTCGAAGCTCTCGACAACGCGAGTCGCGCTGACTCGCCCTTCTTCCTCGCCGTCGGCTTTCGCAAGCCGCACCTCCCCTTCAGCGCGCCGAAGAAGTACTGGGACCTCTACGACCGCGCGAAGATCCCGCTGCCGGCGTATGGCAAGCATCCCGATGGCGCCCCCGAGCTCGCCACGCGGAGCTGGCGCGAGCTCGAGGGCTACACGGACATTCCGAAGAACGGGCGACTGACCGAGGCGAAAGTGCGAGAGCTTCGACACGGCTACTACGCCTGTGTGAGCTACACGGACGCGCTCGTCGGTCGGCTGCTCGCACGCCTCGACAAGCTCGACTTGACGAAGCAGACCGTCGTCGTTCTCGTCGGAGATCATGGATTCCATCTCGGCGAGCAGGGACTCTGGACCAAGGCGAACAACTTCGATCTCTCGACACGCGTTCCGCTCATCGTCGCGGCGCCGGGCGCGCCCCAGGCGTCCGGGGGCACAAAGTGCTCCGCCCTCGTCGAGCTCGTCGACCTCTACCCGACTCTCGCGGAGCTCTGTGATCTGCCGAAGCCCGAGGATCTCGAAGGAACGAGCTTCCGCGCTTCGCTGACCGACGCGACGCGCGAGGGAAAGACACACGTCTACAGCCAGCACCCGCGCTCATTCCGAGGGAACCGCTACCGCGGCCGCGGCGACATCATGGGCTACACGGTCCGCACGAAGCGGCATCGGTACGTCGAGTGGATCGAGCACGGATCGGAACGCGTCGTCGCGCGGGAGCTCTACGATCACGAGACGGATCCGAACGAGCAGAAGAACGTCGCCGACGCGACGGACCACGCGATGGTCGTAGAGAAGCTCTCGCGAAGACTCGCCACCTACCGTGGAGCCTCAGGACACACCGGACGATCGAAGTAGCTCGACGATCGCCCGATAGAGCGCTTTCGCGGCGTTCTCGCGCGGACTCTCTCGAGGTACCGATTCTTCGACCGGCCCGATCGCGATCTCGGGGCCGTTGACGGGACCGCAGAGCACGCGAAAACCGATGTACCGCAAACCACCCGGAGCGAAGTCCTCGCGAAACGCCGCGCGAAATCCGAGCGGACTGTTGTACCAGGACCCGCCACGGACGGACCGCTTGCGATACTCGGGCGGCACGTCGGGTTCGCGCCTCGCGTTCGCAGGATGGTAGAGCGGATGGAACCACTCGCGACACCACTCGAAGACGTTGCCGAGCATGTAGTGAAAGCCCCAAGCGTTCGCCTCTTCTCGCGCGACGGGCTGCGGCGAACAGCTCGCGTTGTCGGCGTACCAGGCGACCGCGTCGATCGCCGAGGATTGCGATCGCAATGGACGCGATGACGCGATCGATCTCGAACCGAACAGCGTCGAGCTCACGATCGGCTCGAGCATCGAGGTCGGACTGACGCCACGATCCTTGGTCTGCGCCGACTTCGACGGAGACGGCGTGCCCGATCTCGCCGTCGCGCACCGGCACGGCAACTCGATCGTCCTCCTTCTCGGTGCGGGCGACGGCTCCTTCCATGACGAAGGACCGGAGGAGATCACTGCAAAAAGCCCTGCATCGATCGCGACCGCAGACTTCGACGGCGACGGTGTCCTCGACCTCATCGCCGTGATCTCGCTCTCTTCAAGCGCCGAGCTCTTCCGCGGCCCGGACGACGGCACGTTCTCCGCGGCAGTGCCCATCGAGCTCGGCGAAAACGGCTCGATTCACGGTCGCTGCGATCGACTTCGACGCGAACGGCACGGCGGACCTCGGGGTCGTCAATCGCTGGGCGAATCGCGTCGACGTGTTCGCGGGCTCCGGCGACGGCTCGTTCGAAGAGACGAAGGTGAGGACGGGCGACGATGCCCGGAGCGTCCTATCGTGCCCGAAGGCTCCCCGCGCCACAACGCGCTCATTCGGGAGACTCCGGCGGTTCGACACGAACGACAAGCGTCCCGGCGAAGTGATCGTGCAGCCAGCGGCGGTCTCGGGCGAAGACGAAGAGCGGGTCGACGGAAACGATCAGCGGCCCGATGAACGGCATGAGAAGCAATGCGTGCGGAAAGGCGTAACGAGCGATGAAGACACGCCAGAAAGGGAGCTCTTCTTCGTCGGCATCGATGATCTTCGTACCTACGAACATCTTCCCGACTGTCTGGACCCGCGTCTTCAAGAGTCGCCCGTTGACGAGCAGGAAGCCGAAAATGTTCGAGGAGACCCAGAGAACGAAAATCGCCAACGAACCCGAGGGACGAGTCACGAGGAAGAGGGATACCGGCACGGAGAAAGCTGAACAGACGACCACATCGATCAACGCCCCGAACAGCCGCAAGTGAGGCCCCGCGAGTCGAAGCCTCTCCGTCTCTTTGTTTCCGCCGTCCTAGGACGTTCGCTCGCTCGGTGCTCGAAATGGATTCTCACTCATCGACATCCCCACGACTTCAGGCGTCGCCGAGTCATTCTTGATCCCAAGGACGCACCCACATCCGCGGTTGCGGATGCGCGCCGTTGAGCGAGCCGCCGGCGAGGTAGAGCTTGCCGTCGAGAATCGCGGCAACGGGAGAGGAGAGCCGACGCGGCAACTTTCCCGCGATGCTCCACTTTCCGTCTGCCGAGAGCACGCTGATCTCGTCGTCGATTTGGCGACGCTTGCCGACTCGCGTCATGCCGCCCAGAAGGTAGACCTTCCCGCGGTAGACGAACGTCGAGCCTTCTGCGTGCGAGTGCGGCTTCGGAAGGTCCTCGCCCCGCGTCCACTGGCCGGTCTTCGGATCGAAGATGTCCATACGAGCTTGATCGTCCTGACCTCGATCGTGACCGAACTGACCGCCCAGGACCCAGATCTTGCCACCAAAGGTAACCGCACCGAACTGATTGCGCGGCGAGGGCAATGGCGGCGCGCTCTGCCACTCGGCCTTCCCGTTCGCGAGCTCGTCGAGGTCGAGCACCCAGTGATCGCCTGCGTCGGTCAGTCGATCGACCTCGAGCCCCCCGAAAAAGTGCAGCTTGCGACCGACGAGCGCGAGTCCTCCGCCGCCTCGCCGGGACGGGAGATCGGGCCCGGCCGTGAACTTGTCCTCGTCGACGTCGTAACGCCACACTTCCTTGATAGCGTAGCCCTTGTAGCCGTCCTTGAACCCCCCCGCGTACCAGCTCGCCCGCCCCGCGAGCACCGTATTC
>CAYZGY010000554.1:0-5745 GCA_964478085.1 uncultured Planctomycetia bacterium | reverse complement strand
AGGGTACGCCGCGTTTTTCGATCGGGTCCATCCACAACATCCGACAATAGCTCGGTCCCGACACCGCGGTCGACAGTCCTCTAGGTAAGGGTCTCAACAATGCCGATTTATCGTGAAGCGTTGCCGTCAGGCGCATGGGAACAGAGGGAGTTGACGTGATCCTCAGAATCCTGCTTATCCGTATCGTCGTTCTGGCGTCCTGCAGCACCGTGTTGGGCCAGAACAGCTATCGCTGCGTGGATCAACAGCTCCGGCTGGACGTCGTCCATTCAGATCCCAAAGCCTTCTACATCAGCATGGACATGGACCCGCGCGGCAACTTGTATGTCGGTGGGCGTGACGCTCTGTACTTGTTTGAGGCGGATGGGAAAGGTGGTTTCAAGGCGCGCAGGACCATCGCCACGCTCCCTCAACACACATGGGCCTATTCGGTACAGGTTGCGGGTGACGATCTCTACGTGTTGACGGTCACGGCGTTGTATCGGTTGCCGAACGTGATTCGCGATCCGGGTCAGGTTACGTTCGAACGCCAAGTCTGGGGAATCCCACTGGGGCACATCCATCAGGGTTTTCATGGCATGAAGATGGGGCCGGATGGCTGTCTGTATCTCGCGTTCGGCGATCCGCATCCTGGCCCGTTTCAACGGAAGACCAATCCGGGGCACGTTTGGCACTGGACGTTCTTGAGCGGGCCAACTGCCAAGCAGTCACCGTGGACCGGTGTGGGCGGCGTGATTCGTTACGACCCGAAGTCGCAGGACCTCGAGACGATCTCTCGTGGGTATCGCAATATCTGTGACCTCGATTTTGATGAGTCTTGGAACCTGTTCGGAAACGACAACGATCAGGAAGGCAGTGCACTCCACTCGTTCGGACGCTTGGTCCACGTGACAGAAGGATCGCACTACCAGTGGTCGCGCGGATGGCTTCACGCGAAGGAGCCCTATCGCAACGACCTGATCAAGACGATCGACCCCGCGCTCGGGCGTTTCGTGCCGTTCGGCACGTGTTACTACAACGAAGACCACCTGGGCGACGCGTATCGACGGTCGCTCGTCGTCGCGCGGTGGGGCAGTCGAGAGCTGGGGCGATTTCGATTGAACCCTCGCGGCTCATCGTTCACGAGCCGGCAACAAACGATGCTCGTCGGCAAGGGGACCGCGCGGCCGGTGGCAGTCTTCACGGGTAACCAGGGCCGGTTGTTCGTGAGCGTCTGTTTCATGGAGCGCAACGAGGCTTCTCCCGTCAAGCGAACAGATCTTGTCGTCATTTCGAATCCGAAGAGTCCACTGAAAGCCCACGCGTTCGATCCCTCGACAGCCGACGTCTCGAGGTTACTCGATGAGATCGAATCATCTTCGTGGAAGCGGCGGTTCAACGCCCATCGGGAGCTCGTTTCCCGTGGCATGAGTGACGAGCGGCAGGTGCGAGAGCGGTTCCTCAAATCCAGAGTCGGCAGCCCGGCCTGGTATTCCCTCGCGTGGCTTGCGGGACGACACGATGACGAGCCCATTCGTGCTGCGCTGACCCGCGCACTCTCATCGCCTGACGGACAAGTTGCCAGCACCGCGGCGGACACGCTGCGTCGATTCCATCGCTTGAGCGAGTCGCAGGTCAAGTCGCTGCTCGCACACAAGTCGTCTGTCGCACGACTCGCCGGTATGCGGGCGGCGGACGGTCTTGACCTGCGTGACCCCATCAACAAATTGGCGAGCGGCGACGACAGCCTCGTGCGACAAGCGGCGCAGCGCTGGATCGGCCGGCACAGTACCTGGGCGCGACTCGAGAAAGACTTCGCGAGCGGTGTTTTGGCGTCACGACGCGCCGTCCTGGCTGCGGCGATGTGGAAATGGAATGACACCGTCGAGAGCGGAACGATTCCCGAGGGCGTCAAGCTCAGTGCGCCAGCACGGAATAACCTCAACGGTTTCCACTATGTGGACGATCCGAAGTCGAACCTCGAGACGGAGTCCAGAAAACACGGATTCCACGTCGGGGGCCTTCCGATGATGGACTGGTGGAAGCAGACGGCGACAGAGAATCCCGAAGCCCCGGAGCTCCGGGTGATCGAGCGCATGATCAGGCTGGCCATTCACGACACCGACGACGCTCACCGCAAGACGGCCGCGGTCTTCGCCAACACACTGGGCATGAACGACCTCGCTGGGAGGGTTCCTGGCTTGGCGCAAACGCGAAAGATAAAAGCCAACATCGCCAAAGGCGCAAAGCTGTCTGCCAACAAAGCGATGCCGCCAGAATACCAATCCATCGATTGGACAACGGCGTGGAAGCAGGGGGACACGAGAACCGGCGCAGCGCTTTTCAAGAAACAATGCGTCGCTTGTCACGATTCGGGCCAAGGCGGTGGTGTCATCGGGCCTTCACTGGCAGGCATCGCGACGCGGTTCACGCCACAGTACCTGGCTCAGTCGGTGGCAGCACCGAGCAAGGATGTCTCGCCGAACTTTCAGGCGTGGTCGGTAGTCCAGAACGACGGCAAAGTGCTGCTGGGGTTCCTGTCAGGGGAAGATGAGAACCGCGTCACGCTACAGATGATGGACGGCGCCCTGAGAGCGATCGAGAAATCGCGGATTGTACGGAAGGCGCCCAGCGAGACGTCGCTAATGCCGGTGGGATTGATCAGCGGACCTGACGAGCTGAAGCACATCGTCAAGTTCTTGATGACGCTGAAAACAGGCGGAGCTGCTGGAAGCTTCATCGATCTGCTTGCCGGCGGCGACTTGAAGGAACATTTCGAGACGACGGGCAACTGGACGCTCGATGAAGACGGTGTCGTTCATCTTCAGCCGCGTGAAGGTGAAAAGGACTGGACGCGATACGGCGACTACCTCTGGCTGAAATACGAGTACCGCGATTTTCAATGCGAGTTCGAATACAAGCACGAGAAAGGCGGCAACAGCGGGCTCTACTTCAACGTCACGGATCGCCAGAAGGCCGTCGGCACCGTGATCGAGGTCCAGATTCGCGATTCGGCCGACGCGAAGACTCTGACTGCCCATGCCGTGACCGGCGGTATCCTGCCGAAAGTCGCTCCGAGAGCCAACGCGACCAAGCCCGCTGGCGAGTGGAACCACATCAGCGTGACGAGCGTCGGTGGTGAGGTCACCGTCAGATTGAACGGCGTGCAGGTCAACAACGTGAGACTGTCGCACCCGAGTTTGAGAGCCAAGCCGAAACAGGGATTCATCGGATTCCAGGATCACGGCCTGCCGTTCTGGTTACGCAAGATTCGGATTCGTGAGCTTGTCCCTTCCGCCTCGGCATCCACGTCAGGAGCGCCGAAGATTGCTCTTGGGAACGGACTTGTTGGCCCGATCGTTCCGGGTGTTGCCAACCCATTCGGATTCGCTGCGGTCGAGGCGCGATTCGTGCGAGTGCAGATCATCGAGACAAATCTTGGCCAACCCTGCATCGACGAGCTGGAAGTCTACGGTCCCGACTCGCCAAGGAACCTCGCCTTGCAGTCGAATGGTGGGAAGGCAACTGCATCCTCATTGCTGAAAGGCTTCGACCGCCACAAGACCGAGCACCTGAACGACGGGAAGTACGGAAACGCGCGGAGCTGGATCTCGGCCAAGAACACGGGCTGGGCTCAGGTCGAGTTGGGCAAGACCTCGCAGATTGATCGAGTCGTGCTCTCACGCGATCGCGCCGGGAAATATCTCGACCGCACTCCCACAGCTTTCGATGTTCTCATCTCCAAAGATGGCAAGGAGTGGAAGACGGTAAAGAAGGTCCGTCCGCGAAAAACCGCTGCGCCAGCGTCTAAGTGAACGAAGGCTGCCCGCACATCCCATTCTGTCCAAGAGCTTGGACGGCCGGCAAGCCCGCGTCCTGTCGGTGCCTCCGTCATCAGCTGTTGCTACGCCGCTAGCCGAAACACCTCGCAGCGATCCCCGACGACGACGCTGAACATCGTCGAACACGATCAACTAATCCTCGAGCAGACAGGGAGGCGTCTTCACATCGCGTGCTCGCGGTCGGAGATCCGTCAGTCACGAGATGATCTGTAGATCGTATCGATCGCGCGGCTTACAACCGATGCGCCAACCATCGATTGCGGAAGCACCCGGCGAGGACGTTCTTGCCCGTCGGATCCACGACGAGACAGAAGCGGAAGCACATGGATGGGCTCTCCGTGCAAAGGGTCAGTTGGGGCGGAGTCGGCGAATTCGGGCTACGGGCCGTGAGCTGTCAAACCAGGATCTCCGCCAGCGGTCCCGCCTTGTCGATGCCGACGGGCGTACGATTCAGGTTGAAGCCGTCGATCGGTCGTCCCGCAGCGTGCGACATCGTCGTCCACAACGCGTTGATCGTGCGGCCATCGTGTGGACGTGTCTTGTGCGCGACCGGGTCGCCGAATGAAGCGGCCGGGGTCTTCACGGCGCCGCCCCAGGTCGGATACTGGATGTAACGTCCACTGCGGAGGCGACCGCCCAGGTTGCCGATCAGCACGTGCGCCCAGTGGATGCCGTGGGAGTGCTGGACCTCGCCCGAGTCGCTGGTGTAAACGACCACAGTGTTGTCGAGCATCGTGCCCTGGCCGCCCGGCTCGGGTGTCGTGGCCAGCGGCTGGAGGATTCGCTCCAGCAGCTCGAAGCTGTAGTGTCGCGTCGTCAACCAGTAAGGCCTGTTCTGGGACCAGTGCCCCAGGCTGTGGGACTTGTCGGGCTTGCCCTCTCGCCCCGCGGCCTTGTTGAGCATGTCCAGGGTATCCAGCGGCATGCCGTCGGGCCCGCTGAGGCCGGCGTCGACCGTCAGCACATTCGTCACACCGGCCCGCAGAGCAGCGACGCCGACGTCGATGCCGGCTTTCCACCAGTCGCCACTGTGTTGCGGGTTGTCGAAGGCTTCCGTGTATTCCGGCTTGAACTTGCTCAGTGAATCCTTGTGGGCCAACAGCGCCAGTCGCTGTCGTTTCGTCTGGCGCAGGCCGTCGATGTAAGTGTCGAATCTCGCCGCTTCCGAGTTCCTCACGCGCTTGCGGAGACGAGAGCTGTCATCGATCAGCTGGTCGTACCAGGCGGTCTCGGACAGATAGGCTTCCCGCGACCTCTGGTCCGCCACGCTGCCGAAGATACTCTGGTACGCCATCCGCGGGTCGCTGAACATCGGTATCGGTTTCGCGTTGCCCGCGGCGGACGAGCTGTACGTGATCGGACTGCTCTGCATCACCTTCAACTGACTGAGCCCGAGACCCAGCATCGGCAGCGGCGTTTCCGGAAGCGTCTGCGCCAGCGCATGGTCGATCGTCTGGGCTGTCGGCGACTTGCCTTTCTTCACGCCCGCCAGGCATCCGAATGGCGAGCCGTGGCTGGTATTGCAGTGCTGGCCGTTGACCCCGTGAAGGATGGTCATCCGGTCCTTGTATTTCTCCAGAGGTTGCGACCACTTCGGCAACTTGTGCGGCGCCAGATCCACGTCGACGAGCTTGTCGGTTCTGGCCGTGCTCGCCAGTTCCTTCGGACGGACATGAGATGGATGGAGGCCGTTGCTGATCAGGAAGAAGACGAATCGCTTCGGACCGTCCGCGATGGCGTCCCCGGCCCGCGGCACTTTCTCGGCAGCCTCAACGGAGCTGATAAACGGCGCACCCAGGATCGCGCCACTCGTGGCCAGGAGACGCTTCAGCGAGTCGCGTCGATGGATCTTCATTTCGGTTCTCCTTGAGTGAGCGCTCCGGTTCGGTAGAGGAACGCATCGGATGTCAGCAGGGATCGAAGG
>CAYZGY010000553.1:0-5755 GCA_964478085.1 uncultured Planctomycetia bacterium | reverse complement strand
CGGCGAGCTCGAGACGCTCGAGACCTGGCAAACCATCCTCGACCAGCTGAACCTCGGCGAGATGCCGCCGAAGAAGCGGCCGCAGCCGAGCGCCGAGGAGACGGCCGAGGTCGTGCGCGAGCTGACGAGCACTCTCAAGAGAGTTTATTCCGAACATCGAAGCACCGGCGGCCAGACTGTCCTGCGTCGACTCAATCGGCACGAGCTGCGCAACACGCTTCGGGACCTTCTCTATCTCCAAGGCGCTGATTTCCGCCCCGACGCCACCGGATCACGACTGATCGACAACAACGGCAACGGCAGCGTCGAGCGAACTGGCACGGACCCGCTTCGTTTCTTTCCCGAGGACGAGGAAGACGACGGCTTCTTCAACATCGGAGACCAGCTCGTCATGTCCGACTTCCTCCTGCGCCTGACGCTCGGCGCGGTCGAGGAGTGTCTCGATCATGCGACGCACCTCGAATCACGCCCGAAGCTCGAGCCGCGACGCTTCGCCGGTCATCTCGAGAAGGGTCGAGGTGGACACGTGATCGAATCGGTCGCTCGCGAGCTCCTTCCCTACGATGTGATGGCGACCGGGTACGAGAACAAGGGGCGCCTCGCCCCGACCGACTTGCGCGGAGGCGTCGGATTCTCGGCGCGCTATCGCATCACCGTCGAAGTCTCCGCACACAACCGAGAGCACCCCTGGGGCGAGATGGTCGAGCTCGCGAAGGACGATCCGTTTCAGCTCGGTCTCAACATGGCCGACACGAAGCAGGGCGGCCTCGCGGGAGTCACGTCGACGCCTCTCGCCCTCTGGTCGGTTCCCGACGACGTCAAGACGCACACGTACCGACACGAGGTCTGGCTCGACAAGACCTGGACGCCGTGGCTCGGCTGGGAGAACGGCCCGATCGATCGCGGCTTTCGCGCGGAGCGCGTCGTCGAGAGGTACTTGCCGACCGTCTTCAAGAAACGTCCCGACAAGAAGGTCGACAAGAAAGCTCACGAAGATTGGCCCCGAGACATGGCGCGCGCGCTGTTTCGCGGAGACGACGGCTACGTCGGCCCGCACCTCCGCATCCACAGCCTGACCGTCGAGCCGCTGATCGATACGTGGCCACCGCGCAGTCACACGGCGCTCTACGGAAGCGGCTCCGGTGAAGAGGCGGAAATCCGACAGCTCCTCACGACCTTTGCCGAACGCGCCTTCCGGCGTCCGGTGAAGCCCGCCGAGGTCGAGCCGTACGTCCGACTGGTGCTCTCACAGCGCGTCGAGCCGGTGATCATCCTCCCGAGCGGCCTCGACGGGCTCGAGTACGAGGTCTACGAAGGCCCAACGCGGTGGGACACGGCGCCGGACTTCGCGTCGCGCGAGCCCGTCCGACGAGGAGCACTGCGACGCGGCCTCATCGACACGAAGGTCGCAAAGAGACGAGAGTTCTACGGCCTCGTCTTGAAGGGAACCGTGACCGCGCCGAAAGCCGGCGAGTACGTCTTCGAGATCGCCGCGGACGACCGAGCACGAATCCTCGTCGACGGAGTCGACATCCTCGCACAGCGCGGCGCGGGCTACCTCGGCGTTCAAACGGCACCGGGCGACGGTGGAGTGCTCATCGTTCGGACGGTCCCCGGAAGCCCGGCCCAGCGAAAGGGACTCGAAAAGGACGATCTGATCCTCGCTGTCGACGGCGAGGCGCATACCGACCCCGGCGAGTTCTCGAAGAAGATCCAGTCGTATCGAGCGGGCGACGAGGTCGAGCTCACGATCCTGCGTCGGAAGGCCGAGCAGAAGATCCAGCTGAAGCTCGCCGGACGAAACGTCGGCGCGTACGCAGTGCAAAAGCGAAAGGTCGAGCTGACGAAGGGCACGCACTCCGTCCGCGTCGAGTACGCAGCTCACGGTCACCCGAATCGACTGCGCGTCGGATGGAGCGGTCCGGGCTTGGGCTTCGCGACACTCTCCGTCGACAGCCTCCGAGGTGTGCAGAAGAACAAGCGCAAGCCGGCCGATGAGGTGCCTCCGCTGATCCGCGCGATGCAGGACGGCTACGCCGCGATTCTCTGCTCCCCGCAGTTCCTCTACCTCGAGGAGACGACGAACCAGCTCGAGGCCTTCGCGCTCGCCTCGCGCCTGAGCTACTTCCTCTGGTCCTCGATGCCCGACACAACCCTCTTCGATCTCGCACGCTCCGGCAGGCTCGCCGAACCCGAAGTGCGCCGGGAGCAGGTCGAGCGGATGCTGAAGGACCCGAAAGCTGCGGCGTTCGTTCGGCACTTCTCGTCCTCGTGGCTCCGCATGGACAAGCTCGGAAAGATGCCGCCTTCGGGAGGCGACTACCAGTTCTACAAGAACCTCAGGGTCGAGCCGATGCTCCTCGCGCAGGTGACGACCTACTTCGAGGAGATTCTCGAATCGAACGGCAAGATCGGGGACTTCGTCGATTCCGACTACACGTACATGAATCAGGTCCTCGCGAAGTGGATCTACAAGCGTGAGGGCATCCGCGGTGCGCGCCTGCGCAAGGTGTCACTCGACGATCCTCGCCGCGGTGGAATCTTCACGCTTCCCGGCGTCATGACGGCGACCGCCAACGGCGTCGACACCTCACCCGTCGTCCGCGGAACCTGGGTACTCGTGAACGTTCTCGGTACGCCGCCGGCGCCTCCCCCACCCGCCGTCTAGCCCCTTCCGACCGACACGCGCAAGGCGACGACGATCCGCGAGCAGCTCGAGCTCCACCGCAAGCACGAAGCGTGCAACAGCTGCCACCGAAAGATCGACCCGATGGGCTTCGCGTTCGAGAACTTCGACGTGGTCGGTCGTTGGCGCGACCGCTACCGTCGCGCGAAGAAGCCGATCGACGCCTCGGCGACCTTGTCGAACGGCCGGAAGATCGCGGACATCATCGAGTTCAAGCGGATGCTGAAGGAGCGCAAGCCTCTCATCGTACGCTGTCTCACCGAAAAGATGCTCACCTACGCGACGGGCCGCCGCCTGGAAGCGATCGACCGCGGCGAGATCGATCGCATCGTCGAGAAGCTCGGCGAAAGCGGCGATCGACTGCGCGATCTGGTCCACCTGGTCGTCGACAGCGAGATCTTCCTGAAGAAGTAGGGCGCGTCAGTCGGCGAACATCACAGAATACGCCTCGTCGAGCGTACGTCTCATATTCGAGAGCTCAGTCGACGAAGGCGAGCGGGCACGGAGCGTCCTGACGACTTTGCGGCGACCTGAGGCATCGTCAGACGACGAATGGTGTCAGACTTTCCGGAATCGTACCCCTCAGACATTCCGGAACCCACACCGTGTTTCGCTGAGATCCACGAGAGCGACACGAGTGGATTCCGCCCCTCGTCCTCGATATCGACCCGGACTCGGCCGTCGCCGCCCTTCGTGTACGTCACGACACTCTGCGGATGGCGCACGAACGGGGTGCATCCGGCCAATGTCACGGCCACGATGAGACCGGTGATCGAGACCGGTGATCGAGACCGGTGATCGAGACCTTCGAAAACCGCGAAATCGACACCACTCGATCGAACATGGGAGCCCCCTCCACGACGCGGAATACCTCTGTCGAGATCGTAGGGTGTGACGCAGCGCTGGGCCTACCTCATTCAACAAATTCGGGCCGTAGTCCGAATTCCTCGCTTTTCTTTCGGACGATCGATCGCGGAGAACGTCTTTCCTGACAGAGGCACTTGCTGTTCGATCGCGAGTCACGAGCTCGACAGCCGAGATCCCGCCTGGAGCTCGTCGTGATCGTCATGCCGTATTCGAGTCGCGGTGAACGCCCGCTTTGCGGCGTCGCTGCGTCGTCCACCTTTCTGGAGGATTTGCTCATGCATCCCAAAGAGTTTCACCTCGACTGGCCCCGGCGAATCATCTACTCGTGCACTCTTCTCTGTGCGGTGAGCTTCGTCGGCTACGTGCTCGCGAAGCCTCAGCTCTCGGCGACGGAGGCAACAGCGCGAATGACCGGATCGTCGGAGCTCACCGACAAGAGGACTCGGAAATCTGCCGCCGGACTCATGCTCGATACCAACCTCTGGATATCCGTCGACTCGAGCCTGGGCTGGATCGACGAGGCAGAGAGCTACCTCCCGGTGAAAGATCTCGGAGGCTATTGACCTACAGGCTCGCCCGCACGACGTGAGGTACGCTCGCGATGTTCACGAAGACTCTGCTATTCCTGGTCCTTCTGCTCGCTCTCTTCCATCCGGCGGAACGTCTGTTTCCGGCACGGAGGACACAGAGACCATGGCGACGAGGCTCGTTTCATGACCTCCTCCACGGAGTGCTGAATCCGCTCCTCATCAATTTCGGTGCGGCGCTCCTTCTCGCGATTCTCGCCGTCGCGCTCAGCAGCCTCGTGCCGACGAGCATCCGCGACAGGATCGCCGCGAAGCCCGTACTCCTGCAGTTCTTCGAGATCGTCCTGCTCGCCGAGATCTGCGGCTACTGGGCTCACCGGCTCGCGCATCGAATTCCGTGGCTTTGGAAGTTTCACGCGGTGCACCACAGCATCGAGGAGCTCGACTGGTTGTCGTCCCATCGTCAACACCCGATCGAAGCGACGTGGATGCTCGGCGCGCAAAACGTGCCCGTGCTTCTCCTCGGCTTCTCGGTGCCCTCCCTCGTGAGCTTCGTGCTCTTCCAGAAGATCTACACGGTGTTCGTGCATTCGAACGTCCGCGTGAGTTTCGGTCCGCTCAGGCACCTTCTCGCGTCGCCGGCTTTCCATCACTGGCATCACGCGAAGGAGAAGTCCTGCCACGACCGAAACTTCTCGAGCCTCTTTCCGTTTCTCGATCTGCTCTTCGGGACCTACCTCGAGCCGAACGGGAAGTTTCCCGAGAAGCTCGGCACGGAGGAGACCGTCCCACGAACCTGGTGGGGACAGCTCGGCTATCCGTTTCGACGTAAGGCAGGGTAAGCGCGGCGGCAAGCAACGCGGGCCACCGCACGGAGCTACCGGCGAACGGGAAGAAATCCGCAAAACGCGGACTTTTCCTCTCGGTTCCATGCCACTTGCCCTCGTGTTATCGAGTCCACCGAGCGGAACGAACCTTGCATATCCGTCTCGTGTGTAGAAAGCCCGTGATCTCGATCAGGAGGACGAGGCATGATCCACCTCACTCGACTCGTCGACTCGCCGAAACGGCGTCGAGCACGGACGACAGCGTTCTGTCGGATTGGTACCCCGGACTCTTTCTCGTCGTCGTGATCGTCTTTGCTTACTCGATCTGGCGCAAGCGCAAGCGAAAGCCTGCCGAACCGGAGTGACTGCTCGCCCGTTTACGGCTCCGAGTCGACGCTCGCCTGACGCCCGAGGCCGCGCTGGAATATCCAGAGCGCGATTCCCGTAGCGACGCCGAGCCCCACCGACATCCAGAAGCCGAGATGCGGAACGGCCAAGCCTTACACGGAGTACGCGATCACGCAGACGAGAACGACTCGCACCGTCGACGGAACGACGAGGTAGACGCTGCGCGCACGCGTAAGCGCAAATGCACCTCGCTCGGGCTGGTCGGAGATCTTCACGCTCAAGAACGGAAAGCCGATGTGAAACACGGTACGTCCGTCGCGCAGATCGATCGACAAGAGTGAAGTGAAGTGAAGTGAAGTGAAGTGAACTTGATCGCCCCGAAGACGAGTACACCGAGCCCCGTGAGGATCCCGGCACCCGCGAGCGTCGCTGCGACCATGAGCAGCGGGTTCGTCTCTCCTTCGACGCGCGGCTGACTGAACCAGGCTACGAGGAGAAAA
>CAYZGY010000552.1:0-5767 GCA_964478085.1 uncultured Planctomycetia bacterium | reverse complement strand
GGGCATGACGTGCCCGACATGGGCTCGAAGTCGGACGGGCGCGGGCGTCAGCGCTCCTGCGTCTTGGGGAGCGGAGGGCAGCGGGAGCCTAATAAGCGACCGGGGCACCTCTATGCTTGGGTCTCCGAGAAGCCGGATCCGTTTTCGGGTGTCGAGATCGAGAGCTCTTTCTCGGTCAACGACGGCGAGTGGCATCACGTCGCGCTCGTCTTCGAGGCCGGTCGGAGCATTCGGCTGTTCGTCGACGGCGTCGAGGATTCCGGCGCTCTCATCATCGGAAAGCCCCCGTCGCGAATCGCGGTTTCGGATCGACCGCTCGTGATCGGAGGCGGTTTCACGAATTCGAAGAAGCCGAACGCCTTCGCGTTCGAAGGGGATCTTCGAGACGTGCGAGTCTATCGGCTCGCCGTCGAGCCGAGCGAAGACGCGAAGGCCGTCGAGCTCCGAGCGGTCGTCCGCCGAATCGATGAGCTCTCGAAGCGTCTGCGAGAAGACGCGGTCGAAACAGCGGTGATGGAAGAGCTCGACAAGCCTCGCGAGACGTACGTGCTGATTCGCGGGAACTTCGAGAATCGCGGCGAACGGGTCGAGCCGAAGTTGCCAGGAGTGCTCGCGCTGGGTCTCGAGCGAACGCCACGCGACCGTCTCGATCTCGCCCGCTGGATCGTCAGCCGAGACAATCCATTGACGGCACGGGTCACCGCCAATCGCATCTGGCAACAACTCCTCGGTCGCGGACTCGTCTCGACCGGCGCGGATTTCGGATCTCAGGGAGAACGCCCGACACACCCCGAGCTTCTCGACTGGCTCGCGGAGTCGTTCGTCCGTCAGGGGTGGGGGGGCAAGTCGTTGACGCGCGACATCGTCCTCTCGGCGACGTACGGTCAGTCGTCCGCCGCCTCGACAGTCGACTACGAACGCGATCCCGACAACCGCCTTCTCGCGCGTTCCGATCGCCGTCGGCTTCCCGCCGAGCAGCTTCGCGACAATGCTCTCTTTGTCGCGGGACTGCTCCAGCGCCCCATCGGCGGCAAGAGCGTCTTTCCACCGCAGCCCCCTGGAATCTGGGAAGAGCGAGGGCAATCGGACGCGGGGAACTCGAACCTCAAGTGGAAGAACGACGCCGGCCCGGCGCGCTTTCGACGCGGTCTCTACACGTTCTGGAAGCGCATGTCGCTCTATCCGGGCTTCCTCGTCTTCGATGCTCCGACTCGCGAACGATGCGTCGTCGAGCGTGCGAGAACGAACTCGCCGATTCAGGCGCTCGCCTTGCTCAACGACGAGGTCTTTGTCGAGGCTGCGCAGGCCTTGGCTCGCCGAGTGGTCTCGTCGCGGCCGGCTTCCGAGCGGCTCGCGTACGTATTCGAGGTCGTTCTTTCGCGGCTGCCGTCGCAAGAGGAGAGTGCGAGCTTTTCGCGCTTCTTCTCCGCACAGCTCGAGCGATTTCGGCGATCTCCGAAGTTGGCAAGAGCGTTGATCGGCGCGAAGTCAGAGCAGATCGGCGGTGGTCAGCCCTCCGAACACGCGAGGCTCGCGGCATGGACGCTCGTCGCGTCCGTTCTTCTGAACCTCGACGAAACGATCACGAGAGAATGATGCGATTCGACCCGACGTCTCATCGTTTGTCAGGCCCTGATTCGACGGATCTTCTCGCTCGTCGCGAGTTTCTCGCCCGGTCCTCGTTCGGCCTCGGGGCGATGGCTCTCGCAACGATGTCTCCGTCGCATGCCGCGGCCGAAAGGATCCGCGCCGTCTCGCCCAGAGCGAAGCGCGTGATCTTTCTCTTCATGTCGGGCGGGCCGTCACACGTCGACCTCTTCGATCCGAAGCCTCTGCTTCGCGAGCGCGACGGGCAGCCGATGCCGCCCGAGATCATCAAGAATCACGTCTTCGCGATGATCAAGACGGCTCGTCCCTCGATCAAGGGGTCGCCGTTTCGCTTTGAGCGGCACGGCGAGTCGGGCAACGAGTTTTCCGAGCTCCTCCCACACATCGCGAGCGTCGGTGACGAGCTCGCGATCGTACGATCCGTTCACACGGACACCTTCAATCACGATCCCGCGTGCACCTTTCTCAACACGGGCGACGTGCGATTCGGTCGGCCGTCGATGGGCGCTTGGCTCTCGTACGGTCTCGGCAGTGAGACCGAGGACTTTCCGGCCTACTGCGTCCTGATCTCTGGGCAAAAGGGCCAGCCGCTCCTCGAGAGCTACTGGGGTGCCGGGTTCCTGCCGAGTCGACACCAGGGCGTTCAGCTGCGCTCGCGAGGCGAGCCCGTGCTCTTCGCGAAGTCTCCTGCGGGGTTCACGAAGGAGATGCGGCGAGAGCAGATCGACCTCGTCTCGTGGATGAACTCGAAGCGATTCGAGAAGGTCGGTGATCCCGAGATCTTGGCGCGCATCTCGCAGTACGAGCTCGCGTTTCGCATGCAGACCGCTGTGCCCGATACCGTTGATCTCTCGCACGAACCGACGCACGTGCACGAGGCGTACGGGACGGATCTCTCGAAGCCGGCCTACGCGAACAACTGTCTCCTCGCCCGTCGACTCGTCGAGCGCGGAGTGCGCTTCGTCCAGCTCTATCACCGCGGCTGGGACTCGCACGGGAGCATCGAGAAGGAGCACCGCTCGCAATGCGCAGAGGTCGATCGTCCGACGGCTGCGCTCCTGCGCGATCTCAAAGACCGCGGACTTCTCGAGGACACGCTCGTCGTCTGGGGTGGCGAGTTCGGCCGTACGCCCGTCGCGCAGGGTTCCGGCGGCGGGTACGGTCGCGATCACCATCCTTACGGCTTCACGATGTGGCTTGCGGGTGGCGGGATTCGTCCCGGCGTGACCCACGGATCGACCGACGAGTTCGGTTACTTCGCCGTGGAGGACAAGGTTCACGTGCACGATGTCCAGGCGACGATTCTGCATTGCCTCGGACTTGATCACGAGCGCTTGACGTACCGGTTTCAGGGGCGAGACTTTCGGCTCACGGACGTGCACGGAAGCGTCGTCCGACAAATCTGCTCTTCCTAGCTGTTCAGGCGCAGGGGTCTCCCGGTCGCGGTGTTCGAGCGGCTCGAGCGCTGGTCCAAGCATGATGACGATTCGAATCTGAAAGCGATGTCGGCCTCGTGAGCAACTGGAAGAAAAGCGGTGTCGGGCTCATTGTCGGGCTCATTGTCGGGCTCATTGTCGTGCTCGCGATCGGTGTCGCGGTGGGGGTGCTTTGGCCCCGCTTTGTCGAGTGGCGGCTGACCACGCAGCTCGAGTCGGATCTCGAATCGTCGGTGATCGCGGGGACTCTATTGGCCCAGTATCCGCTGGAAAGCACGGCGCTGACGATTCTGCAATGTTGTGAAGACTGGCACGAGCGCAAAGGCGTGCTGTCAGAGCTCGTCCAGCACGACGCTCTGGCCGACTCGGTCGCGCGTGGCCTCGTCGATCTTCTGGAGACGCGCGACCACCCTCGGGATCTTTGGGCGATCTGCGGCGTCTCGTAGTCGCCGTCGAACTTCATCGGACCGTCGTACTCGACTGTGGGCAGCGAAGGAGCTGTGGATCGTTCGGAAGCCCGCTCGCGAGTGGAGAGATCGGATACCGGACGTATTCGAAGACCGGCTCTTCGTCGCCTCGCGATGCCTGAGTATGCTCAAGGAGCGGGTCTGCGTTCCCGTCGGCGACAAGCGCTTTCAGCTGTTCGGACGCGATTCTTCGGCGGAAAGCTCCTCCGCACCGGCCGTGCGATCGAATCGGGAGCCCGCCGTGCACGATCGGATCTCGCCGCGGTCGAAGTGGAACCAGCGCTCGTCAAGCCCTTCGTGGACGTCGAGTGTGAACGACTCCTCTTGTGTCGCGGCTCGGGCTGCGACCTCACGAAGGGCTTTCGGTGTGAAGATCGAATCGGAACTGTCCGCTCGCATGTCTGACCTTCCTGCGCGCTGACGCCAGGTATTCTCCGAAACTTCCCATCGAAGAATACGATCGACTACGGACGTCGACCCGCGATGCGAGGGGGACCTCCAGCGTTACCGGAGGCTCAAAGATCAGGACGAGTGATTCGACAGCGCGGGAGCGCCTTCGTCAGTCGGCGAACCGCGTCGGCGCTCAGGCGAGTTCCGGAGATGTCGAGTTGCTGGAGCCTCTCGAGTCGGACGAGCGTGTCGACGCTGGCGTCGGTGATCGACGTCTCGTTGAGCCAGAGCTTCTCGAGTTTCGTCAGGCTGGCGAGCTTTTGGACGCCCCGGTCCGTCACCTTCGTCTCGCCGACGTGGAGACCTCGGAGCGTCGTCAGACGTGCGACCGTGTCGAGACCGGTGTCCGTGATCTTCGTCGCGCGCAGTCCGAGATACTCGAGATCGCTCAGTCCGCGTAAGTGCTCGAGGCCCTTGTCGGTGACGCCCGTCTCCCCGATCGGCAGAAACTTGAGACTCCCGATGTGCGAGAGGGACTCGAGCCCGGCGTCGCCGATCTTCGTGCGATAGAGATTGAGCCACTCGACCTTGCGGAGTTTCGACAGGTGGGCGAGTCCCCGATCGGTGATGGGAGTTTCCTCGAGGGAGATATCGGTCAGCTCCGGAAATAGCGCGACGAGAGTGAGTGAATCGTCGTCGACGCGTGCGCGGTTGAGCTGAACCTCGACGACCTTTCCTTCCCTGAGGAACACGTGCCCGCCGGTCTCGCGGATCGTCGCGACCGCCTGGTCTTGCGAGACGCGGGGCGAGGACTTCGCGGACTTTGCAGATTTCTCAGCCTTCTTCGGCGCCTTCTTCGGAGGATAGCCCTTCGGAAAGATCGTCCGAGTCCCACGGAACTTCTCGAGCGCGCGATCGAGACTCTCGTGAGCCTTCTTCGCGGCGTCGGAACGATCGGTATCGGAGAGGTTACGCTTCTCGAGTCGGTCGGTCGTCACGTCGTAGAACTCGCCGCTCTCGTAGAGCTTGTAGCGGCGATCACGAATGAAGGCGCGGCCGTTCTTGCCGCCGTTTCGGGCGTACCAGCAGTAGATCCATTCCCGCGGCGTTCCTTTCTCGCCGCGAAGCTGTGGGAGGAAGCTCCGTCCGTCGATCTCGAGGCCCGCGGGTCGTTGTGCGCCGGCGGCGTCGAGGAGAGTCGGAAAAAAATCGCTGAAGTCGATGAGGTCGCGATTCACCTTGCCGGCCGGGATGACGCCGGGCCAGCTCGCGACGAAGGGGACTCGGGTGCCCGCGTCGGTGGTCGATCCCTTGCCGCCGCGAATCGCGAGCTTGCCCATCCTCGAGGTGACGCTCGTCGCCGTGCCGTTGTCGCACGTAAAGAGGATGAGCGTCTTGCCACGAAGGCCGAGCCCGTCGAGCGCGTGGACGAGCTTCCCGACCATCTTGTCGGTGTACTTGACCATGTCGGCGAAGTAGCGCGGCTTTCCCTGTCCGTTGAGAACCCCGACAGCCTTCGGGTCCCAGTCGGCGCTGTCCGGCGTCGGCTCAAAGGGCCAGTGGGGCAGGATCATCGGGTAGTAGGCGAGGAAGGGCTGCTCCTTGTTCCGGCGCATGAAATCGATCATCGCGTCGGTGACGAGATCGGGTCCGTACTCGCCGCTCGAGTACGCGGTCGTCGTTCCGTTCGCCTCGAGAGTCGGGTTGGGGTAGCGCGATTTTCGAACGGTCAGCTGCCAGAGGCTGTGTTCGTCGAACCCGAAGTGTTGCGGCGCGCGTTCGCCTCCGCGAAGCTGCCACTTTCCGCCGACGAAGGTACGATAGCCGCGTTTCTTGAGCACCTGGGCGAAGGTCGTCGCTTTCGGA
>CAYZGY010000551.1:5562-5785 GCA_964478085.1 uncultured Planctomycetia bacterium | reverse complement strand
ACGGTCCCGCGTGGATGTGGGAGGAGCTCCCGGCGTGGCCCGGCCCCGCAAGAACGCACGCGATCGCGGCTGCGCAGAGCGACGGCTTCGAGAGTTGTCTCTTCGTCTTCAGCGGTCGACGACACGTCGACGGCAAATTCGAGATCTTCGAGGACGTCTACAAGTTCCAGCCTGGCCGCAAGGAGTGGAGCCGTCTTCCCGACATCGTCGTCCATGGTGAGGC
>CAYZGY010000551.1:1564-5552 GCA_964478085.1 uncultured Planctomycetia bacterium | reverse complement strand
GTCATGGCCGGCGTCGGAATCAAGCAGGGCGAGTTCCACATCCTCGTCATCGGTGGTGCTCGAGGTGACGTTCTCCTTCGAAACGAAGAAGGGCTGCCGCGAGAGATCGCTGCTGCCAAAGCCGCCGGAGACGGCGCGCTCGTCGCGAAGCTCACGGCCGAAAAGAACTCGCTCTACGATCGTCACGTCGGCTTCAGCCGCGACATTCTCGCGTTCAATGCGGTCGACGGGACGTGGAGAAAGCTCAGCGAGTTTCCGAGTCTCGAGCGCCCCCCGACCGGTCCCGACGTCGGACCGACCGACCGCGTTCCGACGGGAAGCCACGTGACGACCGTCGCGGTCAAGTGGGGCGACCGTATCGTCATTCCGAGCGGCGAGATCTCTCCCGGCGTTCGGAGCACGAAGGTCTGGTCGGGCCAGTACGATCGCGGCGACGTCGGGTTCGGAACTCTCAATTGGTCGATCCTCGGAATCTATCTCGCGGCACTCGTCGCGCTCGGATTCGTCTTCGCGAGGCGCGGCTCCTCGGCCGATGACTACTTCACCGCGAAGGGACGCGTTCCGTGGTGGGCCGCCGGGCTGAGCATCTTCGGCACGATGCTCTCCGCGATCACCTACCTCTCCTTGCCCGCGCGGACCTACGGGACCAACTGGACGTGGTTCATCTACAACATGGGACATGTCCTGACGGTGCCGGTCATCATCTTCGCGTTCCTTCCGTTCTTCAGACGGTTGCGCGTGACGAGCGCGTACCAGTACCTCGAGGCACGTTTCGACGCGGGAGTTCGGCTCTTCGCGAGCGCGTCGTTCATCCTGTTCCAGTTCGGCCGCATGGGGATCGTCGTCCTTTTGCCGGCTCTCGCGCTCGAGGCGGCGACGGGAATCGGCCGGCTCGAGTGCATCGTGATCATGGGCGTGTTGAGCACGCTTTACACCGTGCTCGGCGGCATCGAGGCGGTCATCTGGACGGACGTGCTCCAAGTCTTCGTTCTCGTCGGTGGCGCGATCGCGGCAGTCGCGATCATGGTCGCCGATGTCGACGGCGGCTTCGGTGGCGCGGTCTCCGCCGCTTGGGAGGCCGGCAAGTTCGATCTCGTGACGAACTTCCGCTCGCACGATCTGAGCTTCATGAAAGACGGGCTCGCCGTCATGCTCCTCGGAGCGATTTTTCAGGCCAGCCTGCCGTACGTCAGCGATCAGGCCGTGATCCAGCGCTACATGACCGTGCCTACCGAGGCTCACGCTCGGCGTGCGATTTGGACGAACGCGCTCCTGATCATCCCCTCGAGCATCCTCTTCTTCGGCGTCGGCTCGCTGCTCTTCATTTTCTATCAGAGCAATCCGAGCTCGCTCGTTCCGCTCGACAAAGCCGATCAGATCTTCCCGTGGTTCATTACGACGGAGATGCCAGCAGGTCTCGCAGGGCTCGTGATCGCCGGTGTCTTCGCGGCGGCGATGTCGAGTCTCGACTCGTCGATGCACTCGATCGCGACGGCGGTGACGACCGATTTTTACGTGCGCTTCGCCGGCGAGGTCGACGAGGGGCGTCGACTGCGATTCGCGCGAGTCTTGACGATCATCCTCGGAATCGTCGGAACGTTCTCAGCCGTCCTCATGGCGAGTCTCGATATCAAGTACCTCTGGGACGCGTTCATCGGGATCATCGGCCTCCTCTTGGGGACGCTCGGTGGACTCTTCGCGCTCGGAATCTTCACGACCCGAACGCATGCGCTTCACGCCTGGATCGGAGTTCTCGCGAGTGGCAGCGCCCTGGTCTGGGCGAAAAAGATCGCGGGACTCAATTCGCTGATGGATGGTTTTCTTTCTCTCACGGCGTGCTTGACCGCCGGAATCTTGAGCAGCTATCTGATTCCGCTCGGCAAGAAGGACGTCACGGGATTGACACTCAAGAGCATCAACCGCGACGAGCGGACGAGCTCATGACGAGGAGTTGCTCGATGGTCCGAAAAGTCTGTGCGTCGGTCGCGATCCTGACACTCGTCGGCGCGACGTCTTGTGGCGGTCCTCAGAGAATTCACCCTGCGATGACTCTCGAAGAATACGTCGACTACGACGACGGAGTGTTTCGCTGGGAGGTTGTCTCCTCAGGCGAGAGCGACGAGGCCATGTTCTACGTGGTCGACATGACCTCGCAGACTTGGCGATATGAGGACGAGGTCGACGACACGAAGTGGAAGCACCGTCTGACGATCGTGGCGCCGAAGGCTTCGCCTGCTCGTCACAGTGAAACGGGGAAGCGTACGGCTCTGCTCGTCATCGGCGGGGGATCGAACAATCGAGAGCCTCCCGAGGGCCCGGACGAACGCTCCCTTGCCCTGGCGAAAGCGACGGGTGCGGTCATCGTCGCTCTATCGAACGTGCCGAATCAGCCGCTCCTCTTCGCGGACGGCGAGCGACCGCGGTACGAGGACGACCTCATCGCGCACACGTGGAACAAGTACATGGAGACGGGCGACCGAACCTGGCTCGCGCGTTGGCCGATGGTCAAGAGCGCCGTGCGTGCGATGGACGCGACGACGGCCCTCTTCGCTCGGGAGTTCGCTGGCGAGCGGACGATCGATCGCTTCGTCGTCGCGGGGGGCTCGAAGCGTGGTTGGACGACCTGGCTCACGGGTGCGATCGACAAGCGCGTCGTCGCGATCATCCCGATCGTCATCGATGTCGTCAATGTCATCCCGTCGATGGAGCACCACTACGCCGCCTACGGCTTTTGGGCGCCGGCGATCGGTGACTACGTGAACAACGGCATCACGAAGAAGCGGGGGACGCGCGAGTACGAGAAGCTCATCTCGCTCGTCGATCCGTACTTCTACCTCGACCGTCTGAAGCTGCCGAAGTACATCATCAACGGGACGGGCGACCAGTTCTTTCTCCCCGATTCGTCGCGGTTCTACTTCGATCAGCTTCCGGGGGAGAAGTACCTCCGTTACGTGCCGAACGGCGATCACGGTCTGGGCGGCACGGACGCGGTCGAGAGCATCGCCTCGTACCTCACGACGATCGTCACCGACGCACCTCGCCCGCGCTTCGAGTGGAGCTTCGAAGACGACGGCTCGATCCGCGTCGTCTCGGAGAGTAAGCCTGCCGAAGTGCGACTCTGGCGAGCGACGAACCCGGAGCGTCGAGATTTCCGCAAGGAGCGCATCGGAGACGCGTACATGTCGCACGTGCTCGAAGCGGGTGACGGAGGAGTCTACGTCGGCAATGTCCCGAAGCCCCCGAAGGGCTGGACCGCCTACTTCGTCGAGCTGACCTACCCCAGCTTCGGGGGAATCCCGCTCAAGTTCACGACAGGGGTGCGTGTCGTCCCGGACACCCTGCCGTACGCCGGTACACTCGACAACGGAGAAGGGGGCCGACTCGAGCCAGGTACGTAGAGGTCTGACGATTGCAGGGGCAAGGCGATTATCTTTCGATCCAGACGATCAAGCAGCGAGTCGGTCGGAGTCTGCGTGGCCTGTGGTGCAATCGCAACCGCACGTACGCAGGGTTCTCGGACAACGAGTTCTACGTGCCGACTCGTGACGAGCTCGACGCATTTCTCACCGAGCGTCCGATTCGACACGCGGACGAATGCGACGAGTCCTTCGACTGTGATGACTTCGCGTTCGTGCTCAAGGGGATGATCTCGCTCTACGCGCGCCGTTCACGACACCTGCGGGCGTCGGTATGCCTCGGCATCGGATGGGGGAAATTCCAGTGGGTGCCCGACACTTTCCATGCGGTGAACTGGGCCCTCGTCGACGGTTCAGAGTTCGTCTGGCTCGAGCCTCAGGACGGCAGCGTGCACGCGGTCGACGAGTGCGAAGGTGGCCTGACCTTGATCCTCGCCTGAGGTCAGGGGCAGGTATCGTACTCGGCGCAGTCGAGGATCTGCGAGTCGGGGCGGATGGGATCGACACCGCAATGGTGTGGCCCTGGCGGCGGCGGCGGCGGGGCGCCGTGGGAGCGGCACGGGGGGCGGGAC
>CAYZGY010000551.1:0-1554 GCA_964478085.1 uncultured Planctomycetia bacterium | reverse complement strand
TGGAAGAGGAACGAGAGGAGGAAGATCGCGTCCGTGAGCTCGAGCTTCTCGTCGTCGTTCGCATCGGCCGCGTCGCGGCAGTCGGGCTCCGGGCCTCCGAGGAAGAGGTAAGTGAGGAGAGCGACGGGGTCGGAGAGATCGACGATTTCCGAGTCGTTCACGTCGCCTCGACGGAAAACCGGGTGCCTGCAGGAGTCGGGAATTCCGTCGCGATCACCGTCGTTCGGAGGGTCTCGCTCGGTGAGATTGTGACGAACTTGCAGCGCCGACCCTTTGCCGATCTGGAGGATCTCGTCGAACCCGTCTCCGTCGATATCGATCGCCGCGCTCGTCCTTCGAGAGTCGGAGCCGAAGCTGGTTCGTTCGAAGTTGCCATCGACGTGCCGCAAGACGATCGTCTCGTCGAGCGTCGCGCCGGCACTGACGATCTCGAGGCCCGGGTAACCGTCGATCTGTGCGAGGGCGAGCGATTTCGGCAGGATCGAGACGAAATGCTGCGTGGTCGTCACGATCTCGTCGTCCTCGAGATCGAGGGGAATCGGACCGAATGCGATGGACGCGCTCGAGCCCTGCTCGTTGATGCTCACGAGGTCGAGTCGGCCATCTCCGTCGACATCTCCGCTCGCGACGTCGACAGGGGAGCGTCCGGTCGCGATTCGGGCACCGAGGTCGAACTCGCCATTGGCGAGATTGCGGTAGACGAGGAGTGAGCCGCCACCAAGTGGAGAACCGTTCAGCGTGTCGTCCTGAACCGCAGCAACGATCTCGTCGAGGCCATCGCCGTCGAGGTCGACCGCGTGCGTCGCGAGGACGGACTCGCCGGTGGGCGTCCGAATCAGCTCTTCGCTCGAGATGCTTCCGTCTGCGGATCGCAGGGCGACGAGGACGCCATCGAGATCGTCGTTTTTGACAGCCCCGACGAGATCGGCGCGCCTTCGACCGTCGAAATCCGCTATCGATAGATCGTGCATGCCGGCGCTCGTCCCGATTCGAAAGTTCTCGGTGAATCTCCCGTCACCGGCATTGATCGCGATGAGGATTTCCTCCCCGGCGGGATGCGCGACGACGATATCGAGGCTTCCGTCGCCGTTCCAATCGAGGCTCTCTGCATGCGTCCCGTCGACGGAACCGTCCGAGATCGGCCACAAGGCGGTCGATCGTTCGACATCTTCGTCTCCGTCGCCGCGGAAGAACTCGAGCGTGTCGCACAGGGTGCGGTAGAGGACGACGTCGTCGGCGTCGTCTCCGTCGAAATCGCCGACGACCATCGCGACGACATCGGTCGGGCCGATCGGGACGTACCGAGCGTCGGAAGCGTGGAGCGCCAGGGCTGCGTCGAGATGGAGCCAGACCGAGCTCGAGCTCTTGCTGACGACGACGAGGTCGTCGTGGTCATCCGCGTCGATATCCGCGACGAGCATGCGATCCGCGGAGGCCTCTCCGTGAGCGAGAGGCGTCTCGGGAACCGCTACGTCGAATCGGCCGTCGCCGCGGTTCGTGAGGGAGGAGAGAAGTCCTTCGTCTCCCGTCGAGACTGCGAGATCGAGATCGCGG
>CAYZGY010000550.1:0-5796 GCA_964478085.1 uncultured Planctomycetia bacterium | reverse complement strand
GGTACACCTGGTCATCGGCACCGAGTGCAATCTCTTCGCGCAGGAGATTACCGAATGGTTGGAGTGGGACGACAGTGATTGAGGCGAGGTTCTCGGCCCAAGTCCCGTTGGACTGTAAGCGTTGGGTGGATGCTGTTGTGGTATCGTTCATCGGTCGACGCGTAGAGTCGTCCGTTTGCCGCGGCGAGCCCGTACGCGCGACCTTGAACCTCGTGCGACCAGGCGAGGCGCTTCGTCTTCGTGTCGACGACGTGGACCTGGCTCTTCGCGCCGACGACGATCGTCGAGCCGGCCGAGATGAGCTGGCACTTCGTGCCGAGGACGTCGACGGACCAGGCCTTGGAGAGTTTCCGAGTCTTGGTCTGCTTGCCCTTCCGGTCGATCGCGATGCCTTCGGCCCAGTCGAGCACGGTGATCTTCGCGGTCGTCGCTTGGGCGACGCCCTTTTCGGTCGCTGTGACGATTCCTGCGAGCTTCTCGCCTCGGAGGCCCGTGTTCGCGTCGTAAAAGTACCTGTCGTTATGGAAGCGGTCACCCAGGACGACGATCGCGGTGCCACCGTTGTGTCCGTACTTCTGCAGGTGGAAGTAGTCGAATTTTCCGTTGTCGACCTTGAGCGTCGCCGGGACGGCGCGTCCGGTCGGAAGGAAGACGCGACCATCATGAACGGCGATGTGTCCTTGCGCCGAGAAGCCGCTCTTGGCGTTAGCGCCACCGTGCGGCTGTGGCATGAATCGGAAGCCGTCCTCGGTATTCTTCCACATCTCTTCGCCGCTTTCGGCGTCGAGCGCGCAGACGAAGATTCCATCGGAAGGCCAGATGCCCGCGGCCCAGTAGATGATCCCGTTCGAAATCGCGATGCCGCCGCGCGCCGGCCAGGCCGACGTGAGGTGATCGTTACCGAGGACCATCTCGTCCGACGGTCCACCGCGCTTCTTCCAATGCAGCTGCCCGGTCTTCGTGTCGATGCAGTAGAGATAACCGTCATCGCTGACCGCGTAGACGCGGCCCTCCCAGAGAACGGGCGTCACGCGAACCGGGCCGTCGGTGTGGAAGCTCCAGAGCGATTCGCCGGTATCCGCGCGGATCGCCTCGATCTTGCCGGTCGCCGAGCTTCCGAAGCAGAGAACTCCTTCCGCGACGACCGGATGGGCCGCGCGATCGAAGAGCTGTCGATCGGAGCTCGGCCACGCGGACTGTGCGGGGGCCGATCGGTAGACCCATCGAAGAGAGAGACCCGACGGCAGCGTCTCCTTCGAGTAGCCCGTACGCGCCGTGTCCGCGCGGTACGTCGGCCAATCGTCGGCGCGAACCGATGAATGACAAGCCCAGAAGCCGAAGACCAGAAACGCGATGACCAGAACGGCAGACCGGACTTTCATCGTGAGCTTTCCAGTGTTTTCTTAGGTCTCGATTCCGATGATATCTCGCCCATCGCAGAAGACGATGTGTTTACCCAGACTCAGCGGCTGCGCGAGCGAGTAGGAACCGGAGACGTGGTAGATGACATCGAGCGAGAGCCGATCCGCGCTGAGCTTGTGTACGTACACCTCGTACTCGGGAAGCTGCTCGCGGAATCCGACCTGGTGCTGAAAGAGGCTCTCCTGAGGCATCTTCAGGAAATTCGTGTAGTCGACACGGGAGCTCGACGGATCGAGGTGGAGAGCCGATCCGATGAAGATCAGGCTGCCGTCCTCTCGAAGCAGCGGCCGGACGGCGCAGCGACCACGCCCCTCGAGCTGGTCGATGACCTCGCCATTCGACTCGACGAGCCGCAGCTCCCAGTTGTCCCAGCGAGGCGACTCGTTCGAGCCGACGAGCATCGCGAACGAGCCGTTCGGAAGCACGCGGCCGACACCCGCCATGTTCTCGTTGCGCCAGATGTCGCGGCCGTCGAGAGCCGTCAGCCTCGTCTCGAATTTGCCGTAGGCGCTCATGCACCAGACGAACGAGCCCTCGCCCGCGCGGAAGAGCTCCGAGACGGGGCCCGGCTCGGACATCCACGAGGCCTTCCCGTGTGAGTCGAGCACGACGACGCGCCCGAGGCCGCTGTCGTAGTCGACCACTCCGACGACGACCTGATCGTCGCCCATCTGGAACAAGTTGATCAGCCGGACGGCCTGGACGCTCTTTCCGAGGATGTCGAGGTAGTCGAACTCCCACGCGAGCGTCTTCCAGTCACTGCGGAATTGCAGCGACGTTCCCGAGGAGAGGTACATGCGCCCGTTCGAGTCGTCGCCCGTATCGCCTGCCGCGGGAAGAGCGGGGTGAACGTGCTCGTCGATCGAGGTGAGCTCCTGCACGATCTCGCCTTCGCGAGTGAGGAGGTAGACCCCTTGCCGGCAGGTCGCGAGCAGGTGCGTCTCGCCCTGTCCGCGCACGCTGATGCAGCGAGAGCCGAGCTGAGTTTTCCAGTCCCGCAGAGATTCGTGGCTGTACGGCAGGCACTGGACGCCGTACTCCGTGCCGACGAATGCCCGGTTAGCGCTGAGGAGAAACTCCCCGGCACCTATGTAATCACTGATGAGTCGCCAGGTGATTCCTTCGTTCATACGTGCAAGCTTGCTACGAACCTCTGACTGAACCGTCTGCAGATTGTAGCAAATGTCCGGCTCCTGACATAGATGCCGGCCAGAATCACGGCGGAGACAGGAAGAGGGGGAATTGACCCCAAGTTCCGAGAATCCTCCAGTTTCTTCCGAAGGACGGAGGTCCGATCATCCGAAAAAGAGAATGAGACCAGAGGGCGCTCCGCGAGCGGCCTGCTGGGCCGTCCTACCGAAGATGCGGCGAACACGATGTTCGCCGTCAGCCAGGCCCCGTTCCAAGAGATCCGATGTTCAAGAGAGCCTCGAAGACCTTCCTCACCGGCCTCCTCGCGATTCTCCCGATCGGGCTGACGTTCTACCTGCTCTTCATCATCGTCGACGGCACGGAGTCGCTGCTCAAGAAAGGGCTCGAGGGACTCTTTCCACAGTCCCAGTTCTACTTCCCGGGGATGGGCATCGTCGTCTGTGTCATTCTGATCTTTTCGATCGGCGTGATGCTCAACTCTTGGGTCATTCGTACGATCTTTCGGATCTTCGACGGGATCCTCAAACGAATCCCGCTCGTGAAGACACTCTACGGCGCCGTCACCGATCTGATGGGCCTCTTCTCGGGGAGCGAGGACCGTGGACTCAGTCAGGTCGTGATGGTGCGCATCGGCGAATCCGACGCCCGACTCCTCGGCTTCTTGACGCGATCGGATTTCAGCGACCTCCCCGACGGCATCGGTGAGGAGGGCAAGGTCGCGGTGTACCTGCCGATGAGCTACCAGCTCGGCGGATTCACGACGATCGTGCCGCGGGAGAGCGTCGAGCCGGTCGACATGTCGCTCGAGGACGCGATGCGATTCGCGATCGCGGCGGGGGTGCAGGAGAAGAAGATCGAGAGCTAGGGTGAAGGTCGCGGGTCGAAGGGTCGGAAGGTTGCGTCGATCGCGGGGCAGAAGGGGAGTGGTTGTCGGGAGTCGAGAGGGCATCGGATTCGCGGCGACTCACCGCGACACTCGAAAGGGCTGTTAAACCCCGACGAACCCGGGCCCACCCGCCCTTGGAGTTTGCTTGGGAGGAGCGGCGACTCACCGTGTCAGTCTAATGGGCTGTTCACCCGGGCGTACCGGGGGCTAACTGCCCTTTGGTGTTGGCTTGGGAGGAGCAGGAACAGGGCGTCAATCTCGAGCAAACGTCAGTGGGAAGAACCACGCGAATCGCAGCTGCTTGATGTGCGGCGTCGTCGTGATTCCGAAGAGACCTAGGAGGAGCTTCGACTCGCTGACGGTCTCGTGGAACGACTGCCCGTCGCGTTCTTCGATGCGGTAAATCGTCTGGCTCTTGTGGAGGAGGTTCCAAAGGAGCGAGAACGACTCGCGCTCGGGCCGATGACGATAGTCGAAGAGTCCCACGAATCCGACGTGCGTCTTCTCGAGCGCATTGCGTGAGGCCCGGATGGTCGTTTCGAAGCGTCGATCGCCACGTTTCGCGACGACGTCTACCTTCGCGCCGTCGGTTAGCTTGTCGAGGGTCGCGCGAAAGTCATCGATCGTGTCGAGCGGCTCTCCGTCGAACTCGAGGAGGAGGTCGCGGTGGCGAAGGTCGCTGAAGAACGCCGGGCCACCGACCAGCATGCCGATGACGAGGAGACCTCGCGTCTCGGCGTCTCGATCGCCGAGCACGAGCGGTCGGATCTCGTCGGTCAGCTCCGCGAGGACCAAGCCACTGTGACGCGAGTCATCGAGGACGGTGAGCCGACGTGTGACCGCTCTCGCTCCGACGACGATCTGCTGGGGGGCGACCTCGAACTCGGTCTGCTTTCGCTCGCCTCCGCGAACGAAATCGACACGGACGGATTCGCCTGGCGTCGCATCGTGGACGAGGGTCGCGAGCTGATTCAGTGAGAGGATCTCCTTGCCGCCGAATCGGGTCAGCACGTCGTCGCGACGCAATCCTGCTTTCGCCGCGGGCATGTCGGCGACCGTCGAGTCGACGACGACTCCCGCGCCTGGCGAGACACCGAGCCGCTTGGCGCGGAACTCGTCGATCTCCGCGGCGCGCAAGCCGATCGTGCCGACCGTGCGCTGGATGCTTCGGGTGTACGTGAATCGTCCGTTGAGATCGATAGAATAGTTCTGTCGAACGATCTCGTCACCTTCCTCGAGACGTAGCTCTTCAGGAAGGTCGGCGTCGCTCCCGGTCCATGTCAGAGGGACAGGCACGGCGTGGAGCGGAACGCCCGTGTCCTCACGATGGATCGCCGTTCCTGAGCACGAGGCGAGGAGAGCGAGGGCAGCCGTCGTGAACCCGATCGTCGAAAGAGCTCGTCGCATTCGCCTAAATGTCCCCGCCCGCTCCGGGCCTCGCGGCACGCGCCTGCTGGGCCGCCGAGATCTCGAGGAGGACGTCGAGGCGATGGAGGTGAGAGCTCCCAGCGGCTCGGTCGAGGCGCCTGAGCTCGGCGAGAGTCGCCTCCGCACGGAGAAGATCTTCGAAGGCCTTGAAGGTGACGTAGGTGTTCTCGGCGTCCTCGTCGTCCGTGAGTATCTCGACGAACTGCTCGATTACCTCGTCTCGGGGGCCCGAGAACTCGATCGTCACACCGTCTCGTCCGCGTCGGAAGGAGACATGAGTCGAAGGGTTGACGTCGGCGTAGATGGGCTGCTCGCTCTCGGGCGAGCGTTGATCGACAGGGGCCGGCTCACTGCGAAGAGTCGGAGAGCTCTCGGTGAGAGCCGCGATTTTCGCTTCGAGCTGCTCAGATTTTTCCCGTGCGTCGGCCAGCGCCTGTTCTGACTCAGCCGTGGATTTCGCTGCGAGACGGAGCTGCGTGAGCTCTTCGGCGAGACGCTCTCCGCGTCTCTTCGACTCCTCGAGATCCCTGCCGAGACGGTCGGTCTCGCCACGCGACTCCACGAGTGCGCGATTCGCGTGCTCGAGGTTCTTTTCGACGCCGGAGAGGCGCCCGATCAGCTCGATGCGATCCTTCTCGTGTCGTTCGTTGCGAGCTAGGGAGTCGTCGCTGACTCGACGCAGCTCGCTCACGAGACTGCGAATCTCGTCCGAGTTGGCGTTGCTCGCTTCCGGGCCGCGAAGGATCCAACCGATCTGGACGCCGAGTACGATGAGGAGAAGGGCTGCCGCGGCGAGCGCGACGCGAAGCCAGGGCGTTCCTCGACGTGCGAATTCCCGGGAGCGATTCGGAGGGCGTTCCAGCGATGCCGCCGCTCGCGTCGATCCTGCTTGCCGATCCGTCGAAGAC
>CAYZGY010000549.1:0-5807 GCA_964478085.1 uncultured Planctomycetia bacterium | reverse complement strand
TTGCTGTGGGTCATCGCGTACGCGGTCATGAAACCGCCGTAGCTGTAACCGCTCATGCCGATGCGATCCGCGTCGACCCAGCGCCGTTTCTTCATCGACTCGACGATGTCCGTGATGTCCTCGAGCTCCTTCACACCGAGCTGTCGATAAGCGGTCCACGCAGAGACCGCACCGCGCCCCGTCGCGCTGCGTGGGTCACAGCGCAGAACGACGACTCCCTCGGCAGCGAGCATCTGATCCCAAAGGCGACCGTCGGCTCGCGACCATTGCCCGCGCACGGTGGGGGCGTGAGGACCCGCGTAGGTTTGCAGCCAGAGTGGGTACTTGCGATTCGGATCGAATCCCGGCGGCTTGAGTAGCATCGCGGGCAACGAGTAGCCATCGCGTGCAGCAATCTCGAATGGCTCGAAACGCCGGACGCGGAACCGATCGAGGTCTTCGACGGGATTCGTATCGAGCGTCCGCACGAGAGCGCCGTCGCTCGCTCGCAGCTCGACTCGAATCGGCTGGTGGCGGTTCGACCAACCGTCGATGAACGCGAAGGTCTTCGGCGCGACGAGAACCGAGTGGTGACCGTCTTCGGGTGTCAGTCTCTCGATCTTCGAGGCGTCGAGCCGTACACGGTAGAGGTTCTCCGCGATCGGGCTGTCCTTCGTCCCCGAGACGTAGACCCAACCGCCGTCTTCGTCGACCGCGCGCAGGCGGCGAGCTTCCCACTCGCCACTCGTGACAGCGCGCCGCAGCTTGCCGTCCTTCTCGAGATGGTAGATGTGCTGCCAACCCGTGCGTTCACTCATCCAGAGGAACGAGCCGTCGCGAAGGAACCGTGGCGCGGGCGGAATCGCGACCCACGCCTTCGTCGTTTCGCGAAAGAGCCTCGCGGGCCGGCCGCCCTTGACGGGCACGGTCGAAAAATCGAGCCAGGTCTGGATCCGGTTCTGTCCGTAGAAGTACGCCGATTCGCCGTCCGGTAGAAATCCGACACCCGTGACGAGAAAGTTCTCGGCGTCGTAATCGGAGAGATCCGTCCAGTGGACCGGACCTCCCGCCACCGAAACGATGCCGAGCTCGACGATCGGATTGGGATCTCCGGGCTTGGGGTATCGAGCGGTCTCGATGTTCTGCTTCGCAGGAAGATCATCGACGATCGTGAACTTCGGAACGTGAGAGCTGTCGGTTCGCAGAAAGGCGATGTGCCGCGAGTCGGGACTCCACCAGAACGCGTTCCAGTCGCGATCGAAGACCTCCTCGAAGTAGACCCAGTCGGCCTTTCCGTTGCGTAACGTCTCGGTTCCACCGGTCGTCAACGCACGCTCGGTCTGTGTCGCGACGTCGACGACCCAGAGATCGTTGTCTCGCACGAACGCGACGAAGGCTCCGTCGGGACTGAAATCGGCGAGCTCCTCGCGTTCGGGCGTGCTCGTCAGTCGAGCCGCCGACGTGCCATCGAGACGCGCGTAGTAGAGATCGTGCTCGTAGTCGAAGAGGGCGCCGACCGAGCGAGGATCGAGATGGAAGCTCGTCCGCTTCGACCAAGCCTCGGCCGTCTTGTCATCGATGACGGCGAGGGAAGAAAGCGAGCTCGCGAGCTTCTTCGCGTCGAGCGCGGGACGGTCCGACCCGGTCTTCGGGTCGACGCGCACGAGTCTTCCGTCACGCTCCTCGAGGTACTCTTTGCCGTCGGGCGTCCAGCCTGGAACGCGCAGCGGAGCCCCTGAGAGATTCGGACGACTCGACGAGCCGTAGCAGACTTCGTACTTGAGATGCTTCTTCTCGCCATCGGCCGCGACAGCGACGCGAGCGTCTCGGTGACGAATCGTTCGAACCCTTACGTGAGGCTTCAATCGAGGAAGCGAACGCAACGTCACCAGCTCGAGGGCTTCGCCATTCTCGTTCGTGCTCGAGGCGAAGATGCGCTTGGCTCCGGGCTTCGTCATCGTCGCCACGACCGTGCCGGCAGGAACCGCGATCGGCATCGACGCGACCTCGTCGCCGCGACGACGATTCGCGACGAGCTCCGTCGATCCGAAGACTCGGTCCTCGCGCAGCTCCTCAAACTCGGCACCGCGAGTGCGTAGGAAGTCCAGGAGCGAGGACTCATCCTGGGGCACGAGGAGGCGTACACGCCGGGCCGAGCTTTGCGTCTCGGCGGCGACCTGGTCGACAATGCCGAAAGAGAGCACGAGAAAGAGCGCCCGAGGGACGAAAGGGGAGAGCTTCATGATCGTGTTTCCGATAAGCCGAACGCGAGACATCACACGTCTCTGCATCGATGCCGTCGGCTTGACGAGGCGAGCAAATTGAGCGGTGCGTCGATCAACCGCCCGCGATCGCAGGAATGAAGTGGATCACGCTGTCTTCGCGGACCTTCGCGAAGAGACCGAGCGAGTTGATCTCGTTGTCGATCGAGATGGCGAGACCCGGGGTGATCTTGTCGTCCGTGACGACGCGCCCCGCGAGGCCCGGAAATCGGGCATCGAGCGCCGCGATAACCTGACGAACCGACCCGCCTTCGACGACGACCTCACTCGTTCCGTCGGTGAGGTCGCGCATCTGGGGCGGGAAGTGAACCGTCGGCATCGTGAATCAGGAGCCGTTCTTCGAGATCTGCTCGAAGACGCGCGGAGGCGACATCGGAAGCTCGGTGAGACGGACGCCGATCGCGTGGGAGACCGCGTTGGCGATCGCGGCCGGCGGTGGCACGATCGGTGTCTCGCCGACCCCGCGGACACCGTACGGATGCGAGGGGTTCGGAACCTCGACGATCACCGTGTCGATCATCGGCACGTCGAGCGCCGTCGGCATGCGGTAGTCGAGCATCGTCGGGTTGGCCATCGTGCCGTCCTCTTGGAAGAGGTACTCTTCGCTGAGCGCCCAGCCGATGCCTTGCACCGAGCCGCCCTGCATCTGGCCTTCGACGTAGCTCGGATGGACGGCCTTGCCCGCGTCCTGAATCGCGGTGTAACGCAGGACCTGGACCTTGCCGGTCTCGGGGTCGACCTCGACGTCGACGAGGTGCGTGCCGAAGCCGTTCGTCGAGCCTTGGGGATCGACGGTCGCGCGTGCGGTGAGAAGACCGCCGGTCTCCTGAAGCTTGCCGCAGAGCTCGGCGAAGGACATCGAGCTTCCGTTGTGCCGGAAGGTGCCGTCCTCGAACTCGACCGCGGTCGCGTCGCAGTCCCAGACCATCGCGGCACGGTCCTTCATCTGTCGGATGAGATCGTTGCCGGCTTCGTGTGCGGCCATGCCCGTCGCGAACGTCACCCGGCTGCCGCCCGTGATGTCGGTGTAGCCGACGCTGTCCGTGTCGGCGACTTGCGGAGAGACGTCCGTCGCCTCGATGCCGAGCGTCTCGGCGAGCTGCATCGCGACCGAGGTACGCGTGCCACCGATGTCGGTCGAGCCTTCGAGCAGCTGGACCGTGCCGTCGGAGTTGACGTGGACGGTCGCGCTCGACTTGAGGCCGATGTTGAACCAGAAGCCCGAAGCGATCCCGCGACCGCGCAGTCGTCCGTTCGTCGACTCGCCGAGCTCGGTCTGGTAGTGATCGTGCCCCTTGGCGGCGTCGAGCGTCTCGATGAAGCCGACGCGCGGGTAGACCGGACCATCGACGCGCTTCGTTCCTTCCTTCGCCGCGTTGCGGAGTCGGAACTCGATCGGATCGATGTCGAGCTTCAGCGCGATCTCGTCGACGACGCTCTCCATCGCGAAGGCAGCCTGTGTCGCGCCAGGAGCGCGGTAGGCCTGCGTCTTGGGCTTGTTGGCGCAGACGTCGTAACCGTCGACGCGCGCGTGGGGGATGTCGTAGCAGCTGAAGACGCACATGCAGCCCGGACCGATCATGCCGCCCGGGAAGGCACCGGCGTCGTACGCGAGCCAGGCGTCGGCCGCGTGGATCTTGTCGCCCTTGACGCCGACCTTGCAGCGCATGAACGAGCCGGGCGTGGGGCCGGTGCCCTCGAAGACCTCCTGGCGCGTCATGTGGATCTTGACGGGCCGTCGGCTCTTCTTGCTGAGCATCGCGACGACCGGCTCGAGGTAGACCGAAATCTTACCGCCCAACCCGCCGCCGATCTCGGTCGGCACGACGGTCACGGAAGAGATCGGGACCTGGAGAAGCTCGGCCGTCTGCTGGCGCGCGGTGAACGAGCCTTGCGTTGAGGTCCAGACCGTCACGTGGCCATCCTCGTTCCAATGGGCCGTCGAGACGTGCGGCTCGATGTAGCCTTGGTGCACGCTCGCCGTCTTGAACTCGCGCTCGATGACGAGGTCGCAGTCTTCGAACGCGGCATCGACATCGCCATGCTCGAAGTGGAGATGCGTCGAGACGTTGCTCGGCTTGGCGCTCTTCTTTCCCATCTCGTCGGTGAAGACGTCGTAATGGAGGAGAGGCGCATCTTCCTTCATCGCATCGAGGACCCAGGTCACCGAGGGCAGAACCTCGTACTCGACGTCGATCAGCTTCAGCGCGGCCTCGGCTTCGAACGCCGAACGGGCGGCGACCGCGGCGACGGCGTGGCCGCGGTAGAGCACCTTGTCGCCCGCGAGGCAATTCGCGAGCAAGTGCGCGAGATTGACGGGACCTTCACCGAGGTTGGCGATCTTGTCCGCAAGCTCGGGGAAGTCGGCCGACGTCGTCACAGCGAGGACGCCCTCGGCTTTCTCGGCCTTCGACGTGTCGATCGACTTGATGCGCGCGTGCGCGTGCGGGCTGCGCAGGATCTTTCCGTGAAGGAGACCGGGTAGCTTGACGTCGTTGCCGTAGACGGCACGACCCGTGACCTTGTCGACCCCGTCGTGACGAACGGGACGAGTGCCGAGGACCTTGAAGCTATCGGAGGGATCTTTGACGACTTGGGAAGGATTGAAATCTCTGTCCATCCTTCGACTCCTTCGATTGGGAGGATCTATGCGATCGGTTTTTCGGTCTTCTTACGCTCTACTCAGAACGCAGAGCTTCGGCCGCTGCCTGGACGGAACGAACGATCTTGTCGTAGCCCGTGCAGCGGCACATGTTGCCGGAGAGCTCGAAGCGGATCTCTTCTTCGCTCGGGTTCGGATTGTGGTCGAGGAGCGCCTTCGCCGAGACGAGGAATCCCGGAGTGCAGATACCGCACTGGAGCGCGGCACCTTCGAGGAAGCAATCCTGCAGTGGGTGGAGATGATCTCCGGCGATGCCCTCGACGGTCGTGATCTCCGCGCCTTCGGCCTCGACGCCGAGGACGAGGCACGAGTCGACGGGGACACCGTCCAGCAGGACGCTGCACGCGCCGCAGTTGCCGTTGTTGCAACCTTCCTTCGAGCCCGTGAGGCCGACGACGTCGCGCAGCACCTCGAGGAGGCTTTGGCGTGCTTCGCAGAGGAGCTCGACGGACTCGCCATTGATCGTCGTCGTTACGTGAATCTTCTTGGCCATGGTTCTCTCAAACGCCGGTCGGTGTTTCTTTCGTTCGTTCGCGTCGAGCTATCCGATCGGAATGATGGGATGGCGATCTCCGCCTCGCGCTCTTTCCACGGCCATGGCGAGAGCACGCTTGACGAGGACGCCGACGAGGTGGACGCGATACTCCTTCGGGCCGCGCAAGTCCGTGATGGGCGAAGCGACCGAGCGAGCGAGATCGCAGGCCTTCTCGAAGGACTCTTCGTTTGCTGGTTGGCCCGCGAGCCACTCGGAGGCTTCCGAAGCGGCGACGGGCGTCGGCGCGACCGCCGCGAGCGCGCTGCGCGCGGAAGCGATGTTCTGACCGCCCTCCTCGAGCGGGACCCAGGCGCCGGCGCCGCCCCCCCCGAAGTCCCGCTCGGATCGC
>CAYZGY010000548.1:0-5833 GCA_964478085.1 uncultured Planctomycetia bacterium | reverse complement strand
GTCGGCGAATCTCGTTCTCGAGCTCGCGGACGTTTCCGGGCCACGGGTACTGCATCAGTCGATCGAGAGCGTCACTTCGGACGGTCGGAACCTCGTCGCCCTCAATGTGCTGCGCGAGGAGTCTCTCGACCAGACCGGGCACGTCCTCCCAGCGCTCGCGCAGTGGCGGAATCACGAGTTCCGATCCACGGACGCGGAAGTAGAGATCCCCGCGGAACTCGCCGCGACGCACGAGGTCCTCGAGGTCCTTCGACGTCGCCGTGACGATGCGCACGTCGACCTCGACCGCACGCTTGCCGCCGAGCGGTCGCACACGACCATCCTCGAGGACGCGGAGCAGCTTCGTCTGCATCTCGAGCGTGAGGTCGGCCACCTCGTCGATGAAGAACGTACCGCCGTTTGCCTCTTCGAGGAGACCCGTGCGGTCCGTCTCCGCGCCTGTGAACGCTCCTTTGACGTGTCCGAGAAGCTCGCTATCGAAAAGCGTGTCGGGAATCGCGCCGCAAGTCAGAGCAACGAACGGGCGATCGGATCGCGCCGACTCGAGATGAACCGCCCGCGCGAGCAGTCCCTTGCCCGTCCCGGTCTCCCCACCGATCAAGACGGCGATGTCGGAGCTCGCGAGGCTGCGCGCGGTGTCGAAGAGATCGAGCATGTCGGGATTCGACGACTCGACGCCGTGGAAGCTCTCGAGCTCGCGCCCGATCGTCGCTTCGAGCTCGCGTGCCGCTCGGGTCGGAACACGCCTCACCTGCGCTGCCGTCGGGAAAGTCGTGCCTTCTTCGTCCGATTCGGCTCCCGCACGCACACGCCGCCCCGAAGCCTCGCGCTCGAGCGACCTCTCCCGAACCCCACGATCTTGCAGAGACACTGCGAGCGACGCGAGGGCGACCCAGCGCTCGACTTCGGGAGAGTCGACGAGGTCCTCGGGCAGCTCGTGAAATCGGTGGTCGACGTAGAGCCCTCCGACGACCTCGCCGTCCGCCGCGAGCGGATAGATCTGAATCGACAGAGGTGGACGCTTGCCGTCGCGCGCGTCCTCCGTTCGGTACCGTCGATCCTGCCGCGCGTCGGCGACACTCCAAGGCGCCCCACTCGCGAGCATGCGACCGACGGCGTAGTGACTCATTCGATCGATCGCGTCGGGAACGTCCTCGCGATCTTGGTGACGCGCGACGAGCACCCGAAACCCTCCCGTTGATCGAAGACGAAAGAGAAAGCCCCGCTCGGCCCCGAGCGCCACGAGCGCCTCGTCGACGATCTCGACGAGAGTCGCCCGCGAAGGATTTCCATCCGCGAACTCCCGAAGCAGGCGGACGAAGGAATCGGAGGCGCTGAGCTCGGGCGACGACATAGGGACGATCGTACCGCCCGCTCGCGCAGAAAGACGAAGAAACCGAGGCGTCCTTCAACGAATCGCTCCGGGAAGATACCGAGAATGCGGACGACGAGAGCGTCAAGCAGTTCGTGAGCAGCCTCGACCTCAGTGAAATCGACTGCTTCGCATTCCATCCCGATGACGACGAAGCAGTGGCTCTACATGATTCCGGAGGACTCGCGCCACCTGATCGTGGCGTGCTCGTCGAAGGACCCGTACAGGGCGGAGGCCACCCGGACGTTTCGCCAGATCTTGGCCGGCTTCGAGCTCGAGGCAGCAGGCTTCTGGAAAAACGTGCAACCGTTCGGGAAGACGATGCTCTACTTTTCGATCTGCGCGCTCATCGGTCTCCTCGCGGTTCGAATTCGGGAGAAGAAGGAGCGTATGTCGTCAGCCGACGAACCTACTCTCCAATGATCTTCTTCGAAAGCGTCTCGAGGAATCCACGCTCGCGACTTCGCAACAGCGTGATGCGCCTCCCCGACGAGAAGATCTCCGCCTCCTCGACATCCTCGAGCGGGCGACCGTCGGCGACGATGCGCATCCTTCGCTTGGGCAGGTCGTCGGCGCGAAATCGGAGCGAGCTGTCGAGCGGAACGGCGGTCGAGAACTGGACCGACTTGAACGGCACGGCCGCGTGGGGATAGAGCGGGGTCAGGATCATCGCGTCGAGCTTCGGATGGACGACCGGGCCGCCCGCCGCGAGATTGTAAGCCGTCGAGCCCGCGACGCTCGCGACGACGAATCCGTCGCCGGCGAACTCGTTGAAGAGGCCTCCGTCGAGCCAGACACTCAGCCTGACCGCTTGGCGCGTCTGCCGCTCGAGCACGAAATCGTTGAACGCGAAGAGCTCGCGAGTCTCTCCCGAGAGCAGCTTCACCTTCGCTTCGAGGATCGGGTGCGTCTCGGCTCGGAAGGAATTCTCGCGGATCGACTCGGGGATCGTGCCGAGCGTCGACTGCGGATTCATGTGAAACCCGACCGTCCCGAAGTTGACCCCGAAGATCGGCACCGTGGGATAGTCGAAGCGCTCGAGCGTCTCCATCAGAAAACCATCACCACCGAGAAGGACGAGAACCTCGAGCCCGTCGAGCGAATCGCCGTTCTCCTTCGAGTCGACGACCTCGAAACCACTCGCGCCGAGCTCCTGCCGGAGTTGAGCGGTCGCCTGGGCACAGTCGTCGCGAGACTCGTTCGCGAAGACGCCGATACGACGCGTCGTTGCCGCCTCGCTCACCGCTCAGCTCCCTCCAGCACCGCGGCCGGGCTTGCGGCTCGCGTAGAAGAGCCACTCACAGAGCTCGTCCTTATCGCGCCCCTCGAGAACCCTGTACTCACGGTTCGTTCCGTTCGAGCTCGCGGTCTCGGACGCAGAGCGATCGCGATCGCTCCGGAATCGCTTGTACCGCACCTCGATGAAGTCGCGGTCGTAGTCGAACGCCTTCTTGCCGCTGAACCGCGCGAGGATGCCGCCGATCTCGTCGCGACTGAGGAGCCCCTCCTCGCTGTACGAGATCACGACGTGGCTCGCCTTCGACGAGAGCACGAGGTCGCGCAGCGCCTCGGCGACGTCCTGCGCCTCGGTCTCCCCCGTCCCCCCGGCGGACCGGCGTCGAGAGCGAGCCCCGGGAGGTACGCAGTAGCTCGACTTGACGTCGTCGTAGGGACGCAGCCCCGTCTTACCGTAGAGCGACTCTTCGAACACGGCGAGGTCATCGATCTGGTGGTAGCGCGCGATGATCTCGAGCACGTGGTAGTTCGCGCCGTACTGCCGTCGATTGTAAGGCGGATCGATGTAGAGCACATCGCCGCGCACGCGACGAACGAGCTCGTTGCCGTCCTCTTGGTACGCCTTGTTCCGCTCGTCGCTCTCGCCGACCTCGACCGGGGTCAGCGTCAACGGGCGCAACGCCGAGGACTGGAATTTCTTGAGGAAGGCACCGTAAGTGCCGCTGATGTTCGCGACGCGATCGGCAGCGTCGATCAGTGACGCGAGCAGCACGTGAAACTCGGCGTGCGAGAGCGTCTCGTCTTCACGGTGCGTACGCAGGAATTCGAGGATGCCGTCGATCTTACGACCGTTATCGTCCGTCAAGTACTGGCGCGCGGCCGGACCGCTCGGGCAGAAGCTGCGTGCGATCAGTCCCTCGCGCGGCTCGACGCACGCGTTGAGAAAGTTCACCGCCTCCGCGAGCGGTCGACGCGCGAGAGCTTGCTTCTGCCGCTCGGGATCCTCGGCATCGTCGAAGAGGTTCCCCTGCGTGATCATGCCGTCGCGAAAGGACTCGGCCTCGAAAGTCTGGCGGTACTTCTTGCGGAGCGACGCGAACTTCGGGTGCTTGCTCACCTCGACGCGTGCGACGGCCTGGACGTAGCAGCTCGCCAGGAGGTCGTTCGAGACGACGCGGAACCCGCGCTCCTTGAAATGGCGCCCGACACTCGACGTCCCCGCGAAGATGTCGATCAACGTGCCCCCTTCCACCCCGCGCTCGGTGAGCAGTTCCTCGATGTTCGAGAGGAGCTTCGTCTTGTTTCCGATGAGGCGCATGCTCGTTCGATCACCCGAGGAGAGCCCAACGTGGCCCTCCAGCCTACGAAGTACAGGATTGTAGCGAGATCGCCGGGTGCTGGGAAGCGTACGGGGTCATCTCGAAAGTCGTCCAAATTCGGGGATGACCGTCCCGAGCTCGGTCGATCCAGACGCGATCGCAAGCGTCGGACCCGATCTCCCCCGAACGACGTAAGTCGTGTCTGCGCTGGACTCGAGGGCATCTCGGGCACTTGGGCCCGAGGCTTGATGTCCTCCCAGTCCGGATCGCCAAGGAATGGAGAATCGACACGTGGAACAACGCCTCGCTCTCGATCGCCGCCAGCGCCCCACCGGCATGCTCGCCGCCCTCCGGCTCAAGGGCCGCCGCCGCGGCTTCCGCCGTGACGGAGAAGGGATCAACGCGTACACGGATTGGGCCGAGCCACGCACCGCTCTGCTCGTCATCTTCGTCGTCGTCGCCTCGGGGCTCGACGCGCTCTTCACGCTCTTCCACCTCATCGACGGCGGCGCCACCGAGGCCAACCCCGTGATGAACTTCGCGCTGAAGCACGGAGTGATGATCTTCCTCGCGGCCAAGGTCGCCCTCACCGCGTTCGGAACGTGCTTCCTCGCGGTCCACCAGCACTTCCCGCTCGGCTTCAAAGGTCTGCGGATTCTCGCGATCCTCTATGCGGTGCTGCTGACGTACCACTTCGCGATCTTTGTCGTGAACTGAGGGGGCGGGACGCCGGAGGCGTCTGGCGGACGTCGATCGGAAGTTGACCGAGCATCACCGGTGATGCGGTCGTCGCCTGTCACCTCGAATGAGAGAGAACGTCACGTCGCGGCGACCCGCCGCGATACTTGAAAAAGCCACGATCCGGAGGAACCGGTTCGTGGCTTTTTCAAGTTCAGTGGGTCTGTATCGGACGGGAAGAGGTAAGCGGCTGCGGCTCAGAAGCCACCCATTCCTCCCATGCCGCCGCCTGGCGCGCCGGCTGCGTCCTTCTTGTCCTCGGGGATCTCGCTGATGAGAGCCTCGGTGGTCAGAAGGAGACCGGAGATGCTGGCCGCGTTTTCGAGAGCCGTACGCGCGACCTTCGCCGGGTCGATGATGCCGGCCTTGACCATGTCGACGTGCTCGCCGGTGAGGGCGTTGAAGCCCGAGTTGCCCGAAGCGCCCTTGACCTTCTCGCAGATGATCGCGCCGTCGATTCCGGCGTTCTCGGCGATCTGGCGGACGGGAGCCTCGAGGCTACGACGGACGATATCGACACCGACGGCCTCGTCGCCTTCAGCGTCGACCTTGTCGAGCGCCTTGCGGCAACGCAGGAAAGCGACACCACCACCGGGGACGATGCCTTCTTCGACCGCCGCGCGCGTCGCGTGGAGGGCGTCCTCGACGCGGGCCTTCTTCTCCTTCATCTCGACCTCGGTCGCCGCGCCGACGTTGATCTGCGCGACACCACCCGAGAGCTTCGCGAGACGCTCCTGGAGCTTCTCCTTGTCGTACTCGGAGGTCGAGCTTTCGAGCTCCTTGCGGATCTGGGCGATGCGGCCCTTGATCGAGTCCGACTTGCCGGCGCCTTCGATGAGCGTCGTGTTTTCCTTGTCGATGATCACCTTCTTGCAGCGGCCGAGATCGCTGATCTCGATGTTCTTGAGCTCGATGCCGAGGTCCTCGAAGATCGCGCGACCACCGGTGAGGACCGCGAGATCCTCGAGCATCGCCTTACGACGATCACCGAAGCCGGGCGCCTTGACGGCGCAGCAGCTGAAGGTGCCGCGGAGACGGTTGATGACGAGCGTCGCGAGAGCTTCGCCTTCGACGTCCTCGGCGATGATCAGGATCGGCTTGCCGGCCTGAGCGACCTTCTCGAGGAGCGGGACGATGTCCTTGATCGCGCTGAGCTTCTTCTCGTGGA
>CAYZGY010000547.1:2901-5837 GCA_964478085.1 uncultured Planctomycetia bacterium | reverse complement strand
GGCGCTCTCGACGCTGAGCCGCTCGATGTCACCCGCGTAGATGCCCGTCGCGACGGGATCGAGGAACGTCTTCGTCACCTCTCGACCGAAGCGGCGCTTGCCGAAGCTCGCGACCGAGTCCTCCTCGCCGGGTTGCTTCGTGCCGCGGAAAGGCTCGGTGAAGGCGCGAAGCTTGCCGGAAAGCGAGAGCAGCTTCGAACGCAAGAACGCACCGGGTCCCGTCGGGAGCGGCTGGAGCCGTCCGTCCTTGAGCAGGTAGCGGTGTTTGGCGTTCGGCGATGCTTCGCGCAATTCGCTCTCCAGGTCGAGCTCGCGGACGAGCTCCAAAGTGTCCGGGGCGTTGTCGAGGAAACCGTTCGGCCCCCTCTCGAAGATAAATCCGTCGATCGTCTCGGTCCCGAGCGTGCCGCCGATCCGCGGCGCCGCCTCGACGAGCGTGACCTCGACATCGACATCGACCTTTTCGGATTCGGTAGCGAGGAACCAGGCCGCGGAGAGACCCGAGATACCGCCACCGACTACGACGACTCGACTGCGCTCACTCACGGAACCGTCCTACCAAACGACCGTCTCACAAAACGGACGTTGCCTAGTTACCACCGCCGCCACCGGTCGATCCATCACCCGATGGAGGAGCAGCAGCGACGTCGATCGTATTCATGTGCTTGAGATACTGCAGCAAGGCATCGACCTGCTGCTTGTCGCCCGGAGCGATGTGCGCGTCCGCCTTGCCACGGAACTTGGCGCGTCCGTCCGGGTTCCAGAACGCCGGCATCTTCGTGCCCGGCATCAGGTCATTCGGGTAGTAAAGCCAATCGCGCATCCACTGTGGACGCAGGCGAGCCGCGGCCTTCTGGAGGTCCGGGCCCCAACCGCTCTTGTCCCAGCGCGCGCCGACGGCCCAAACGGCGTTCGAATCCGTGAAGCGCGCCTCACCGGCGGTCTTGGCGTCAGCCGTCGAGCTGTAGCCACCTTCGACGAAAACGTTTCCGTTCGTGTCCTTCCAAACGAGGAAGTCGCTGTCACCCGGAGCGTGAAGCGGCACCTCCTTCGGATCGATCGTTCCCTTACCCGTTTCGAGGAGGGGCAGCGACGGCAGATCGGCACCACGCGGGTGGCACGAGCTGCACTCCTTGCCGGCGACCGTGTCGTTACCCTTTCCGAAGAGGAGGCGACCCGTGTCGGCGACGCTGCGATCGAGCGTGTCGACCGGGAAGATCTCATCGCCGTAGGGCTTCTCGTTGACGGCCTTGAACCACTTGACGATCAGGCGGGCTTCCTCCTGACTCAAGCGGAAGGACGGCATACGAACCGTGAGCCACGGACGGATCGGCTCGACGTTGAGCAGGAAGTGGAAGAACCAGTCACTGTAGACTCGATCGCCCTGACGCAAGAGTGGCGGCGGCGCCTTGTAGCGCTGCGTCGCGTCGGCACCGAAGTAGAAGCGGATGCCTCCCTCCTGGAATCCGTGCACCGCGAGCTTGCGCTCGTCGTGCGCGGTGAAGGGCAGCTCCTTGATTCCGTAGAACGCGAGCGCGACCTGCTCGAACGAGCCCTTGTCGATGTCCGGCGTAGCGAACAGAGACTCGAGGTCCTTCGTGTACGCGTCGCCTTCGGTCATCGCGTAGAGGAACTCGGTGAGCGGCGGTCCCGGGTTGTCGTCCTTCGGGAACGCGTCGTAGAAACGTTTGACCAGAACGGTCGTCGGATCCAGCCCAGAGCTCTTGACGCGATCACGCACCCACTCGTAGAGCGGCTTGTAGACGATCAAGCCCTCTTCCGTATCCGTGCGAGCCGCTTGCTTGTCTTCGGCCGACTCGGCGTCCGCGACGGCCTGCTCGACCTCGACGACAGCACCGAGCGCTCGCGAGAAGTCCGCGATGAATCCCGGCAGCGGATCGAAGTGGCGACGAGCGACGTCGACGACCGACATCGGATCCTCTGCGTCGGAGATGATCTGCGGCACCTTCGCGTTCACTTCGGGATCCGGATCGACGTACTGACCGACCTGACCGCTGAGCGGGAAAGAAGCCGGCAGCGGAATGCCGAGCAGCTTATCCTTGTACTCGCCCTTGGGACGCGCTACGAGTCGCGTGTGTCGCGCGAGCCAAACCTCGGGCTCCATGACGTTGAGCCGCGCATCTTCATCACTGAGGCCGTTCGGGTTCGGAAGATCGTCGACGTGGACGTACTTCGTCGAATCACCGAGACGGTGACAGCCCGAGCAGTTGAGCTTCTGGATCAGACGGCTTCCGGCCTCGAGGACGTACTCGCGATCGTCGAGGTTCTTCTTCTTCTGCGGCTTGACCGGATCGTCGACGAGCGAGATCACGTAGTTGACGACGGCCTCGACCTGCTCCGGATCATCCGCGAACGGGAAGAGCGGCATGCGGAGCAGCTCGTCGGGCTTCTTCTGAAGCAGTCGATCCGAGGTGACAAAGACGCGCTTGCCGTGACCGACACTCTTGGCGACCGGGAGGACGTCGAAGCGACGAGTGTCGCTGAGCTTCGCCTCGGCCCACGCGTAACGCGAGTGCGGAATGGCGACGCTGCCGTCGTGCTGGTGACCCCAAGCGCCGAAGTCGAGCTTGTCCGAATCCTTGAAGCCCCACTTGTTGAGCTCCGCGCCGATGGGCTGCGCCGTATCGAAGTAGGCGATCCTTCCCTCGGGAGCCGGCTCCGGCGGGTTCGGATCGGGATCCGTGTCCCGGATTCCGTCGTGGCACGCGTAACAGCCGTAGTGACGCACGAGACGGTGACCGAGGTACTCGAGCTTCTTCGACGTGTCCATGTCACCGAGGATGGCCGTCGCCGAGAGAATCTTCACACCGGCCGGACTCGTCGACTCGCCGGTCGTCGGGTGATTACGACGCAGGTGATCGAAGACCATGTCGTCGCGGACGTCCGAGTAGGACTTGTCACCCCCCCCGACCAGC
>CAYZGY010000547.1:0-2891 GCA_964478085.1 uncultured Planctomycetia bacterium | reverse complement strand
GTAGGACTTGTCCGCCGCGACCTGCTGCGCCGAGAAGACACCCGGACCGCCCTTCCACGCCTCGTCGCGCGCAACGCGGCTCGCGTCGGTCGCCAGCAGAGTTGCCGGCGTCGCCTGCGGCTGCGCGCGGAAGTCGACGTGGTTGTAGTCGAGCGTCAGGAGGTACGCGACCATGTCGGCGACCTTCTGATCCTTATCACTGTCCTCGTCGATACGCAGGCTAGGCATGATCGTGTTCGGATCGTGGCCGCTCGGATCGAGGATCCAATCGGCGAGCCAACGTTCGGCCTTCTGGCGCCCCGCCGTCGATTCGAGGTCGAACTTGCGCGCGAGGGTCGAGAGATCGGGCCCGAAGGTGTTGTGGACCCAACGATTGTAGACGGAAGCGGCCACGCGAGCCGCGAGACCCGAAGCGCCGACGTCGGGGTCGAACTCGAGTCCGTCGCTGTCCTCGAGGCTGAGCTCGATCGCCTGGGCGGCCTCGATCGAGAGACGTGCTTCGTGGTAGAGCGTCTCGATCGTGCCCGTGACGTCGAGATCATCGAGCCAAGCGAACATCGCCTCGAGGCGCTCGCCGATCTCGGCGTACTTCGCGTCGAGAGTCGCGATCTGAGCCTTCGCCTTGGGCGAATCGGCCTGGTAGCCCTTCGCTTGCGACTTGAGCTTCGAGATAACGCCGGCGAGCGAGACCGGTTTCGGATCTCCCCCCTCGACCTCGAGAACGAGCGCGTCGCTGCTCTCCGACTCGACCTTGATGCTGTGGCAGCCCATGCAGCCGAGCGTCTTCACGAGCTCTCGTCCGCGCTTGGGATTGCCCTGGACGCTCTTGTCGAGATCGGGCAGATCGCGCCCCTCGCTCGTCTGCGCGAGGTAGGTCGAGAGCGCGAGGACCTCGATACCGTTGCGGAGATCGAAGTCGAGCTCCTTTTCCGCGTTTGCCTTGTCGTTCGTCGTCATCTTGCCGCGCGAGTTCGACAGGTCGAAGAACTGCGGCATACGCGTCGACTTGCGGAAGTGGCCCGGCTGGCGGATCCAACGACGCAGGTAATCGAAGCTCGCCTTGTCGGAGAGGTACTTGAGGTTCGGTCCGACCTTCTCGAGCTTCATCAAGCGGTCGAGGTCCTTGTCGTCCTCGGTCGCGACCTCGAAGCCCTTGATCTTGTGGCAGCCGAAGCATCCGTAGGTGCGGACGAGCTTGGCGCCGAGGTTGAGCTTGTCGGCTCCCTCGAGCTCGCGCTGCCCCTCGTGGCACTTCGTGCAGCTCGACGAGGTGTACTGGACGGGGAGCATCGGGAAGTCCTGGTGATGCATCTCGTGCCAGTGGTACTTCTTCTCCCACTCGTGCGCCTGCTTCTCGTTCTGCGGCATGTGCGCGACGATCGAGAACTCGAGCGCGTGACCGTCACCGTAGTGACAGGTCGTACAGCCGAACTCCCGGTACGGGTGCGGGCTCGCAGCCGAGAGGAAGAGGTCGAGCCTAGGGTGGCTCTGGTAGACGCTGCCCCAGCCGGCGCTCTCGATGTCGATGACCGCGGGGGAAGCGTTCTCGATGTTGATGTGACAGGTCTTGCAGCGGTGGACGCGCTCGACGGTCAGAAAGTTGAGCGGCTCGTGGAGATCGGGCGTGACGACCTTGTCGATCACGTAACCCGGGGCCAGAGCGTCGAGGAGAGGCGCGTTGCGCAGCGCGTTGCGCCAGTTGTGCTCGATCACGGAGAGGCGGCCCGAGGCCGTGTTGACCGGGTGGATCAACGAATTGAAGCGACCCGTGAGGGCGGCGAAGTCGGTCGTGCCTTCCTCGCCGGCGGTGATCGCCGTGACGGACGTCTGTGCTTTGACGTAATCGTCAAAGGCCTTCTTCGCACCGTCCGCGTTCTGTTGCAGGACTTCGAGGTCACGCGCGAGCAGCTCGAGCTTCTGGACGTACTCCTCGTTGAAGCCGCTCGTCAGCTTGACGACCTTCGCGACGGCGCCCGGCGTATGACCCTTCTCGAGAAGATGCTTCTTCTCTTCCTCGAAGACGAAGTTCTGGGCTTGGAGATCACCGCGAAACGCTCGCGTCTCCTTGTCCTTGAGCTCGGCGATGGTCGCTTCCTTGATCAGCGTATCTTCGAGATCTTCGTAGTCATCGTCCTCCGAGAGGATGCCTTCGATCTCTCCGCGCAGCCAGCCGACGAGCTGGACGCCACGATTGAAACGGCGGAACGCCGCCGTCTCGACGCCGGGCTCGCCCTTGGCCCCCGCGACGGGAACCTCGACACCCGCGAGACGCTCCTCGGCATCGTCCGGTGAGATCTTCTTGAGCACCTCGATGAGACCGTTCGCGACCTCGATGATGCCCGGGAGCTGCTGGACCGCGAGGTCCTCGCGCTCGTCCGTGTAGTTCGCGACGAGCGTGTTGCGCCAGTCGGCTTGGATGCTCTTCCACTGGCGGTCGTAATCCTGCCAGAAGACCATCACGAGGATGATCAGGAGTCCGAGGCTCGAGAGCGCGAAGAGGATATTGAGCGTCGGGACCTTGTAGAGCGTCGTCTCGCTGTCGGGCTCGGTGAAGACGTGCTCGCCGATGTCGCGCAAGACCTTGTGGTCAGCGAGGGACTCGACGGTCGTCACCGAGTCACGCTCTGGGTCGCGCTCGACCTTCTTCGGCTTCGGAGGAGCCGCCGCGGCGGGCTTCTTCTCGGCCTTCTTGGCCGTCTTCGCGACGGGAGCTGCTGCAGCAGGCGCGGCTGCCGCAGGAGCAGACTCAGCCGGAGCTGCTGCTGCAGGAGCGGCCGCGGCGGGAGCAGCGGCACCACCACCACCACCGGACGATCCGCACTCGAAGTATCCACGGGTCGGCGCCCAGACGCGCGAACCACCGCCACCTCCACCACCAGCCGCGGGGGCGG
>CAYZGY010000546.1:0-5844 GCA_964478085.1 uncultured Planctomycetia bacterium | reverse complement strand
GGCTGAACCCGACCGGCGAGTTTCGTTCGCTCGAACAATTCGAGACACTCCTGATCGGCGGCAAAGGCGAACAGCAGATCTTCCTACGTGATATCGCGAGGGTAACGCGTGGGTACGCGGATCCACAAACCGAGTCCATTCGATACGACGGGCACCCCGGAATCGCGCTTGGCATTTCGACCGTTTCGGGGGGAAACGTGGTCGGGATGGGTGAAGCACTTCGATCCCGGATGGACGAGCTCTGGAAGGACTTGCCGCTCGGCATCGAGTTCGGAGTCGTCTCGTTTCAGTCCGAGTCCGTTGTCGCGGCGATCGACAACTTCGTGGTTTCTCTTCTCCAAGCCGTGGCGATTGTTGTCGTCGTGCTACTCTTTTTCATGGGGCTGCGCAGCGGTCTGCTGATCGGGTTTGTCCTGCTCCTGACAATTGTCGGCTCATTCATCTTCTTGTCCTCGATGGGGGTAGCCCTCGAGCGGATTTCGCTCGGCGCGTTGATCATCGCACTCGGCATGCTCGTCGATAACGCGATCGTCGTCGTCGACGGGATCCTCGTGCGCATGCAAGACGGCGAGGACGCCGAGTCCGCCGCCGCCGCCGTGGTCAAGCAGTCGGCATGGCCGCTCCTCGGTGCAACGTTGATCGCCATTCTGGCGTTCGCTGCCATCGGAACGTCGCAAGACGCGACCGGTGAGTTCTGTCGCTCGCTCTATCAGGTGATTCAGGTCTCGCTACTCTTGAGTTGGGTCACTGCGGTGACGGTCACTCCGCTTCTCTGCGTGATGTTCCTCAAGGCTCCGAAGGCGAACGCCGACGGCGCGGATCCGTACGACACAAAGTTCTACAACCGCTACCGCGGTTTCCTTCGCAAGTGCATTCGCTTTCGCTGGGCGTCGGTCGCGGTCGTGGTGATCGTTTTCGTCGGCTGCCTCAAGGGATTCGGGTGGATTGAACACAGCTTCTTCCCTCCGTCGACGCGTCCACAGTTCACGGTGGATTTGTGGATGCCACAGGGAACTCATATTAACGAGACGACGAGAGTCGTCGCCGAGATCGAGAAGTACCTTCTCGAGCAGGAGGGCGTGTCCAACGTCAGCTCGGTCGTCGGAAAGGGACCGCCGCGTTTCCTTCTGACCTTCGCGCCGGAGAAGGCGAACGGCGCTTACGCGCAATTCTTCGTCAGCGTCGAGGACTCCGGCGTAGTCGACAATCTGCTACCGACCATCGCGGAGCACCTCGGGAAGCAGTATCCTGACGCACTCTCCTACGCGGCGAAGTTCATGCTCGGACCGGGATCGACGGGAAAGGTTCAGGTTCGCTTCAGCGGCCCGGAGGCGGACGTGCTGAGGGATCTCGCGACCCAGGCGCAAGAGATTTACCATGCGGACGGCGACGCGAAATCGATCAAGACTGACTGGCGACAACGCGTAAAGACCGTACGCCCCCTCGTCGCCGAAGAGCAGGCGAATCTCGCTGGAATTCGGCGACCAGACATCTCTGCGGCGATACGCCGTGGGTTCGAAGGCGAGCCCGTCGGCATCTTCCGCGAAGACGACCTGATCTTACCAATCGTGCTTCGGTCTCCGGAGCGACAGAGGCAGGATATCGCGAGCCTGCATAACCAGCAGATATGGAGCCCGGTGGCCGGCCGAATGATCCCGATGCGGCAGGTAGTCCGTGGCTTCGAGACGCGCTACGAGGACGACATCATCATGCGACGTGATCGCAAGCGGACGATCACCGTCTACTGCGATCCGAAGGAAGGCGTCGCAAGCAAGCTCTTCGCACGCGTGCGGCCGAAGCTCGAAGGCATCGAGCTTCCCGCGGGGTACTCGCGCGAGTGGGGAGGCGAGTACGAGGACTCCGGCGACGCTCAAGCTGCCTTGTTCGGCAGGCTTCCAGTCTTCATGCTGCTCATGATCCTGGTGACGATCACGCTGTTCAACTCTCTCAAGCAGCCGCTCGTAATCTGGCTGTGCGTGCCGTTAGCGCTCATCGGAGTGACGATCGGCCTCTTGGCGACGAGACAGCCTTTCGGCTTCATGGCGCTTCTCGGTTTCTTGAGTCTGATCGGCATGTTGATCAAGAATGCCATCGTCCTCATCGATCAGATCAACATAGAAACTGCCTCGGGCAAAAAAACGATGGACGCGATTATGGCATCCGGTGTGAGTCGTCTGCGCCCGGTGGGAATGGCAGCAGCTACCACCGTTCTCGGCATGATCCCGCTGGTAGTCGATGCGTTCTTCGTGTCGATGGCGGTCACGGTGATCTTCGGCCTCCTCGTCGCCACCGTCTTGACGATGCTGGTTTTGCCCGTGTTTTACGCGATCGTCTTTCGCACACCCGATGATTAGCGTCGACGTTTCGAAATCGCCTCGCGCATCTCCCCTTCCGGTTCTACTTCTCTTCCTGTAGGACAGGACGCCAGTACTTCTTGGCTCCCTTGTCTTCGCTCCGAGCTGCCGGCCCACTGATCATGTTAAGCTGGTCCCAGGACCCGTCGGCAGGTGCCTCGTCGAAGGACTTGGATTCGACAAGAAGGTGGTACACCTTCCCCGCTTCGAGATTCACCTCTACGGTTGCCCCCTTGGTGCTCTCCTCCTTCTCGACCAGGTGCTTGTGTTTCTCCACAGCACGTTCATGGGTGAGCGCAGGCACGACGCCCCGGTACGGCGAGCTCGACTTCTTCCCAGGCATCTCGGGCGTCGGGTCGAACAAGCGGAAGTAGCTCACCTTTAGCTGGTGCGCCCCGGGTAAAACGGCGACGTAGTCGGCCTCGGCCGACGAGACCTCCTGACCATCGACAGACCCGATCGCGACTCGCTCCTGATTCTGTTCGTCGTCCTGCAAATTGTGAACGACTTTCAGGCGCGCAACCTCGCTATTCGATCGTTCCGCCCCTGGATACAGGTGCGTTGTCTTCGCACAGCCGACGAACAGCGAGATAACGACGACGAGCAGGAGGCATCGAGCACTTTTCATCGTGACGGTCCTAGAGTTGTGTTTGGTGTCCTTCGAATCGTATCCCGTCTAGACCTGGGCGTCACTCAGCGTTAAATCCTCTCAGACATTGCCCCAGAAACCCACGACACGTTCGATCGCCCAGAACGCGGCGACGCCCCCGATGGCATACGAGGGAACGCGACACAGCCACTCCGGGAGCTTCTTCGCGTTGAGACGGCCGATCCAGAACGGAACCAATGCGAGGGCGACGAAGAGCAACTGACCCGCCTCGACACCGACGTTGAAGGTCAAGAGCGCGAGCGGGATGGACGTCTGCGGCAAACCGATCTCGCTCAGCGCGCCTGCGAAACCGAATCCGTGAAGCAGTCCGAACGTGAAAGCCACGGTCCACGGCCAACGAGCGGTGAGACCGGGAGTACCCTGGCGACCGCGGACAATCTCCGCGCCGACGAAGACTATGCTCAATGCGATGATCGCTTCGACCGGTGGTCCCGGAACGTTCACGAAACCTAGCGTGGCGAGAGCGAGCGTGATGCTATGCGCCAGCGTGAAAGCCGTGATCGTAGCGATCAGCTTCTTCCATCCGACGACGATCAGGAGCAGAGCCAGCACGAACAGCAGGTGGTCGATCCCGAGGAGAATGTGCTCGACGCCGACGGGTTACCCGGAATTGTTACCCGCGGTTTTCCATTTCTTCTTCCCTGACACACGACTCTGGTTGTGCCGGCCCGAGTAGCACGGAGACCCCGGCGAGAGACGGATCGTGCTCGCAAACGATCTTCACGATCATCGTCAGTGGAATCGAGAGGAGCATTCCGACAGGCCCGAGTACCCAACTCCAAAAGAATAGCGACAACAGCACGACGAGCGGGGAAAGACCGAGTGTTCCACCCATGATTCGTGGCTCGATGATGTTTCCGATGACCGTATTGATGGCGAGGTAGCCGCCACCAACGAGCGCTGCCGTGCCGGGGCCGTGCAGGACCAACGCGAGGAGAACAGCAGGAACCGCGGCGATGATCGAGCCGATGCTCGGAACGAAGTTGAATAGAAACGCTACCAGGCCCCAAAGGATCGGAAAGTCGACCCCTGCCGCGAAATTGAGGAGCGCTACCAAGATCCCCGTGGCCAGACTAACGAGCGTTTTCACCTGGAGGTACTGGTAGACAGAGTCTCTGATCTGATCGTACTGCTCGAGGCTTGCCTTCGGATCCCCTCGAGCACGTCGTAGCTTCTCCGGCAGGTGATGCGCCTCGAAGAGGACGAAGATCACGATGAGCAGAACGACGAAAACGTTGGACGCCGAGGCGATGACACCACTCGCGGTCGATGCGACCAGCCGCAGGAGCGCACCAGCGTTGAACACCTCGGCGAACTCTCGCTTACCGACGCGAACACCGTGACCTTCGAGCCAGCTGCGCCCGCGCTCGCGTAGGTCGTCGATCCGTGACTGATACGAAGTGAGGTCGTTCGTAAACTCCGTCACGGAGTTCCCGACCACGAGACACAAGGAGACGACGCACAAGATCGCGGCGAACACTACGATCAGTATGGACGGGGTACGTGAAACGCCGCGTCGAATCAGAGCATTCGTGAACGGCAAGCAGACGAAGGCTAAGAACGCCGCCAGCAAGATCGGCACGACTACGCCCTGGGCAAACTTGAGACCCGCGACGACGATCACCAAGGCAGCCACTGTGCGGACTCGAGAGGCAGCGCTCGATTCCTGATCAGGCGTGTAAGAATCCTTCGAAGTCGAGGACGGAGAGTTCATCGGTCACCGTGTCTTTGTCTTCCGGGAGGCAGTCCGAAGAATCCGTGGAACTCGATGCGCAACCATTTTGTGTGGAGCGACTCGAAAGTTCCTTGCCATGCGGCTCCGGCGCTCGCGAGGTGTTGCGTGGTCTCGTCGAGCGAGGCAAAGGTCTTGTCGATCGATGCGACGGTCGTTCGCGTTTCCCGAAGCGTCGTCTGCAACTCCGTTTGATGATTCTCGGCATCTTCGAGCGCTCCCGTCATCTCACATCGCAGCTCGCCTGGCAAGGCCTCCATCTGCTGCGTGAAGCGTTGGGCTGTCTGGGCGAAAGAATCGACAGCTCGAACGGTCGTCATGACGGATTCGACCTCCTCGAGCTCGAATGCGAGGAGCTGAGCGTTCCACCGAATGACCTCCGGCATGTCCTGCATGACCGCGCTTGCCTCGTCAGCGACACTCGCAACTTCCCGAATCGTCATGCTGGTCTCGTCGAGTCCACCAATGGCGCGCAGCGGGGTGAGAACGGTGTCGACGACCCAGTCAAGGTCGAGGTGGCCGCGGCCACCTGAGAGATCGATCGTCGGAGTCACCCCATCGTTGACGGCGCCGTAGTCGAATCGAATGTCACCGTTCTCGAAGAGGATGATATTCTCGACCGTGATGAGTGATCGCAAAACCAAGAGGCCATCATCGATGCGTGGGTTGGTGCAAGCTCTTCTGACCACCGGGCTGATGCTCTGGGCTTTGCTCGGGGTCCTCGCCTGGATTCTGCGAGACGGTTTGGGACCCCAATCGGTCGAGAGCGAGGGTTGGGCAGCGCTGAGCAGGTGCTTCTGGACCTTCTACTGGGGCCCGGTCTTTCTGGTGCTCGTGTTGGCGCAGGTGCTGTGGTCACGATGCGTGGTCCGCTCCGACAAGCCGGTTGCACATGAGGCGAAAGCGTTCTGACCGGGCGTAGGAGCGCAACCGGCGCAGATGACGCAACGTAGTTCGACGAGGAGCCAGGCAGCGGGCTTGTTCTGTGCGAAGCAGGCGCGAACAGCCAGCCAGGCATCGGCGCAAGCGCGCCGAGCGCCCAGATTCCAGCCTCCAACGGCTCGATTCCGGCGATCGTCAAGTCCGGT
>CAYZGY010000545.1:0-5844 GCA_964478085.1 uncultured Planctomycetia bacterium | reverse complement strand
CCGCGACCTCGAGCGCGCGTCCGGGCTCGATCTTGTCGGCGATGATCGGGTCGAACTTCCACGAGAGGCCGATCGACCGGAAGAGGACGGTCAGGATGCCTTCGTCTTGGAGACCGAAGGTGTCCGTCGTGAAGTACTCGACGATCGAGATCGCGAGGATGAACGTCACCGCCGCGTAGATCACTCGTCCGAACATCAGAAACGCGCGGATCATCAAGTCAGGCTTGAAGCGCAGGAGCAGCGCCAGCCCGACGCAGAAAAGTACGAGCGGCGTGATGTTCGCGAGAATCGTCGAGAACTCGAGCGCGACCGCGTACGTCGCTTCACCTTTTGTTTCCGCCACTTCGCGAATCTGAATGTTCGAGAGCGCGACGAGCACGCACGTCGTCAGAACACCGATCGGCACGCTCAAGATTCCCGACATGACCCCGAGCGCCATGTACTTGTGATTGCGCTTCGGAAGGAGCGCGAGACCGACCGGAATCGAGAAGACGATCGTCGCGCCAGCCATGTAGCCCGCGGCGCTCGCCATGATCCAATGCTCGAGCTCCCCCTTGGCGAGATCGAGCGCGAGGTGGTAGCCCCCCATGTCGACGGCGATGAAGGTCGTCGCAGCCATCGCCGGGTGAGCGTTGAGCTCAGCGAAGACCGGACCGAACACGGTTAGAACGAATTGTGAGAGGTACGGGATCGAAGCCATGATCCCGGCGACGGGAAGGAAGATCGGACCGATGCTGTAGATCCCCTCGACGAACTCTTTGCCCATGCCGCGTTGATCATCACGGATCGCGGCGATCGCACCGGCGATCGCGAAACCCATGATGAGATAGATGACGCCGTGGCCGATGTGCTCCATGCCGAACTCTCCCTGCGTCGCGCTCCGTTTGGCTCGACCCTAACCGTTCTGAGAGTTTTCGCCCAGGGGGGGGGTGAAACTGGGTATGTCTCGCGTGGTCTAAGCAATCGAGGAATCTCCAGCAGGGTGATCCCTGCGCATTGGCGAGTTTCAGCGACGAAGAGCTCGGGCGAATCGGCCGCTTGGACGCCGAATCGACTTCTTCAACGGGTTGCTATCGCTGCAAGACACTCACCGCCTTTTTGCAACGATAGGGCTTACTCTTCGGGAAAGTCGACTCGGCCATCTCTTCCTCGCGGGCCTCGAGCCGGGATGTCGAGACGGGGCCGACGCGAACGACAACGGCACGCTCGAGCTCTCCGACGCCGTGCGCAGCTTCACCTATTCTGTTTCAAGGCGGGGCTCCGCCGCCCCTCCCGGGCGCCTCGATAATGTGCTGAAGATCCCACGGAAGACGGACTCGACTGCGAATTTGGCGTCGGATTTTCGTGTAGGGCGGCGGTCTGAGCTTGACCGAGGTCGGGTATCTTGCTACTACGGATTCGTGTTCCTCTCGGGCAGGACGGCCCTCGAGCGCGCAACCGAGCACTGACGCGTGAAGACCGCAACCCTCACCAGCCGACGATCTCTGCTGCTCACGAGCTTCTTCGTGATCGCGCTTCTCGTCCGTCTGGGAGGCGTGACGCTCCACGCATCGGATTGCGGTTTACACGTCGGCTCGCACGGTCACGAGACCGAGGCTCTTCACGAGCTCCACTCCTGCTCGAGTGACGGTGCTCACGCGTCGGAGCACTCCGACGATTGTCTCCTCTGTCAGCTTTCTCACCAGCCTTCTGCGCTCGACACGCGAGACCATTCGACTGTCTCCTATCGGCTTCCGATCGTCAGCGTCCTCTGCGCGGTCGATCAGGATCCGTCGCTCAGCCCACGTGACCTCAACACGTCGGCTCCGCGAGCTCCTCCTCGGAGCTGAGTAAATCCCCGACGATTTCTTCGCTCCTACTAGCCTCCGTTTTCTACGGCGGCCCGGTTTTCCGTTTCGGTACGGAGGCCTCGTGCGCTATTCAATCCCAATTCGGGGTTTACGCGTGCGGTGAGCGATCCCTAGGGAATCTTCTCAGCTTCAACAACAAGGAATCTCGCGATGAACTTCCGCAATCTTCTTGTCTCGGCATCCGTCTGTCTGCTCGTCCTTACCGCTTTCGGTCTTCCGGTCGTGGCGCAAGCCGACCCTGAAAAAGCGGATACAACGACGAGCTCGAATCCCGACTCCGATTTTTCCGACGCGCTCGACAGCGTCTTGAACTCGGATTCGGATCTCTTGAAGCACAAGGCGGGAGACGTGACGCTTCGGCTCGTCGACCTCTCGGCCGACCTCCTCTTCGCGGTCGGTGGATCGACCGAGCGCGATGAATCACTCCAGTCGCTTCAGGGCGGTGGACACGATCCGCGCAAGCGCGGCTTCACGCTCCAGAACCTCGAGATCGGCATGAAGGGTGCGGTCGATCCGTACTTTCAGCTCGATACGTTCCTGATCTACTACCTCGATCCACTCGAGAACGAGTCGGTCTTCGAGCTCGAGGAGGCCTTCCTGACGACGCAGCAGCTGCCCTTCGGTCTCGAGGAGAACGGCTTCGAGATCGAGGCCGGTCAGTCCTTCACCGAGTTCGGTCGGATCAACACGCAGCACCCGCACTCGTGGGACTGGCTCGACCAGCCGGTCATCAACACGCGCCTCTTCGGCCCGGACGGCATGCGTGGACTCGGTGCGCGCCTCGGGTGGCTCGCGCCGATTCCGGACGACGTGCCGTGGTTCGCGCAGTTGCACTTCGGTGTTCAGAACGCGCACGGCGAGACGATGGCGAGCTTCCTTGCCAACGACGAGTTTTTCGAGGAACGTCCGATCGGCGGTCGCGGTTTCGAGGAGCAAGACGTCCGCAACTTCGGTGATCTCGCTTACCTGCTTCGCCTCGAGAACTCGGTCGACACTTCGGACGACGTGACGACGGTCTTCGGGCTTTCGGGGCTCGCAGGACCCAACGCGACGGGTGACGACGGTTGTACTTTGATCTACGGCGCCGATCTCTTGGTCGAGTGGACGCCGACGGGCGAGGATCGCTGCCTCGACTTCCTGCGATTCCAGGCCGAGATCATGCGGCGCGAGTACGAGGCCGAGTCGTTCTTCGACGGCGTGACCACCCACCCCGACGCCGACCTCAACGACTGGGGCTTTTACACGCAGGTCCTCGCGGGCTTCCCCGGTGACTGGGCTGCAGGCTTCCGTTACGAGTGCGCGCGAGGAAGCGGGCCGAGCGTCGACATGTTCCCGAGTCGCTCGATGGATCCGTTCCGCGACAATCGTCAGCGCTTCTCGCCGCTGGTGATCTGGCAGGCGACGCACTTCTCGCGCATTCGGCTTCAGTACAACTACGACGTTGCCCAACACCTCGAGGACGACCACGCGCATTCTTTCTGGATCGGCTTCGAGGTCCTGATCGGCAAGCACCCCGCTCACAAGCTCTGAGAGGTATGGAGGACTGCAGATGATTCAGAAGTCGAATCGAAGCGCCTCGTTCTCGCTGTCGGTGCTTTTCTCGGTTCTCGCTCTGGCGTGGAGCTGCAATTCTCTTCACGCCGAGTCGCTTCGCGTTTGCGCGTCGACGCCCGATCTCGGATCACTCGCTCGTACGATCGGCGGGGACGAGGTGGAGGTCACGGTTCTCGTCAAGGGGACCCAGGACCCTCACAACGTCACCGCGAAGCCGAGCTACATCAAGCTGCTTCACCGGGCGGATGTGTTGCTCTTCACGGGTCTCGATCTCGAGGTCGCTTGGCTGCCGACGCTCGTCCGCACCGCGCGCAATCGCAAGATCTACTCGAACGGCTCGGGCTTTCTCGACGCGTCGAAGGTGATCCAGCCGATCGACGTGCCGACGGAGAAGCTCGATCGCTCATCGGGCGACGTTCACGCGCTCGGCAATCCGCACTACTTGCTCGATCCCATCAACGGTCTGCGCGTCGCAGGGCTCATCGCCCGAAAGTTCAGCCAGCTGCGCCCTGAGAAGCGTGAAGTGTTCGGACGCCATCTCTCGGCGTTCTCGAAGAATGTGATGGAGCGGCTCTATGGCAAGTCGCTCGTCGCGGAGCGTGGCGCGACCAGGACTGCGCGTTGGACGAAGCTCCTGATCGATCAAGGGCTCACCGCCTGTGTTGCGGACATCGAGAGCGGTGGAGACCGCGAGCTCCTCGCCGGTTGGGTCGGAAGCTTCGCGGGCCGCACGAAGGTGCGTGCCGTCGCCGACCACCAGACCTGGAACTACTTCGCTGCCCGCTTTGGCGTCAAGATCATCGGCTTCATGGAGCCGAAGCCGGGTATCACGCCGACGACGAAGCATCTCGCGGCGCTCGTGCGTTCGATGAAGAAGAGGAAAGTGTCGGTCGTTATCTCGTCGACCTACTTCGATCGCCGACACGTCGATTTCGTCGTTCGTCACTCGGGTGCGCACGCGGCTCCGCTGGCGCACCAGGCCGGTGCCCGCGCCGGTACGGACGACTATCTTTCGACGATCGACTTCAATGTCCGTCAGGTCATCGCTTGCGCGGCAGCTGCAGGAGGCTCATGAGCGTCCTTCTCGAGACTGAATCCCTGTCGCTTTCCTACGGGAGAACTCGAGTTCTCCAGGACGTCGATCTCAAGATCGGCTCCGGAGAGTTCTGGTTCCTCGTGGGGCCGAACGGCGCAGGGAAGACGTCTCTCCTGAAGGCGTTCCTCGGGCAGCTGACAGCGAGTGGCGGCCAGCTTCGTCGCAGCGCAGAGCTGCAGGGGTTTCGGCGAATCGGCCTCGTTCCTCAGCGCGCCGATTGGACCTTCACGATCCCGACGACCGTGAGCGAATTCGTCGGCCTCGGGACGGTCGGTCTCTCGATGTCGCGATCGGAGCGAGCGGAGCGGGTCGAGAACGCGATCGAGCGTGTCGGTCTGGCCGAGCTCATGCGCCACGACTATCGAACGCTCTCGGGCGGGCAGCGACAGCGTGCGCTCATCGCGCGCGCGCTCGTCCGTGATCCGATGCTGCTCTTCCTCGACGAGCCGACGACGGGCCTCGACGTCCTCGTCACCGAACGGCTGATGCAGTTCCTTCAAGGACTGCAGCGAGACGGCAACCTCGCGATGGTTTTCGTCACCCATCGTCTCTCGCTCGCCCTCACGCATGGCACCCACTTCGCTTTTTGCGGTAACGGGCGACTGCGTTCGGGCTCGGCACGGGAGGTGTTCACCCCGGAGAGCCTCGAAGAGATCTACGGACCGGAGATCCGTCTCGTTCGGTCGCCCACGGGGAGTCTCGCCGTTCGCACGGACGGTCTGCGTAGCAAGGGAGCCGCGAGCCCGTCGTGATCGAGATGTTCCAGAACTTCTTCGAGAACTGGGATCTCTTTCGAGATGCGAGCCTCGTCGGCTGGTGCTTGAGCATCTTGCTCGCGCAGGTCGGTGTTCTCGTCGTCGCGAGGGACCAGGTTTTCATCGGAGCGGCGATCTCGCAAGCGTCCGCGCTCGGCATTGCGCTCGCGCTCGCCTGCGCGGCGTGGTTCGCTCCCGAGGTCGTCGAGCATGTCGAGTTCGACCCGTTCGCGTTCGAGGAGCACCCGGAGGTGCACGTCGAGGAAGACGATCAGTACGCGTCATTCTTCGCGGTAGCCTTTTCCGTGCTCGCGGCGCTCCTGACGGCCGGGGGCGGTTATCGCTCGCGGCGAGAGAGTCGCGAAGCCGTCACGGGTTGGATCTTCCTCTTCTGCGCGAGTGTCTCGATCCTGATCGTCTCGCACAGTGATCACGGCACGGAAGAAGTTCACCGACTCCTGTTCTCGAGCTTGATCGGAGCCGATTCGGGCGACGTCTGGATCTTCGGCTTCGGCGCGTTGATCAGCGTCGTGGCGTTCTCGACGCTCCGGCGGCGGCTCGTTCTCGTGACTCTCGACCCCGAGATGGC
>CAYZGY010000544.1:0-5848 GCA_964478085.1 uncultured Planctomycetia bacterium | reverse complement strand
GAGCGCGCTTTCGTTCCTGCGCCCTTATGCTCTCGAGTCGCGACGCCGCCGGCGAAGCCGCTCGCCTCGGCGATCTTCTGGCCTTCGGGTGATTTGCGTCCAGTAGATGAGAAGATGCCGATCGCGACCGTTCGACGATGGATGAGCTGTCGATTCACTGTCTTGCCTCCTCGGGTCTCGATGAGGACACCACCAGCTTCGCCTGCTTCGGAGCGTGAAGCAAGCGGTGGATCGAGGAAGGCGAGAGATCAGTACTCGAGCGCGTGCTCGGCGGTCTTCCACTCTTCTGGCATGCTGCCCTCGGTTCTTCGAGTCGGATTCTCTATGCTCCGCGTCGCGGACTGGAGTATCTTGACACCTCTGATCCCGCTTCGCATCCCCGATCGAGGAACGCCATGAACTCTCGTCGACGAATCTTCTCCGTCCTGTGCTGTCTGACCGTCTGCATCGTGCTCGTTCTGGAGAGCCAGGATCCGGCCGCCTCGGCGCCCGCGGCGCGCAATCTCCTCATCGATGGGACGGGGCCCGGTTGGCGAAAGCTCGGCAAGGATGACTTCGTCAACGTCAACTGCCACGACGACACGTGGTCGTTCAAGGACGGCGGCTTTCAGGCGACCGGAAAGCCTGTCGGTGTGATTCGCACGAAGAAGCAGATCAAGAATCTCGAGCTCGTCGTCGAGTGGCGTCACCTCAAGAAGGCGGGTAACTCGGGCGTCTTCGTCTGGGCGACGCCTGCTTCGATCAAGAATCTCGAGATGGGCAAGGGACGCCTACCGCACGGCATCGAGGTCCAGGTGCTCGATCTCGGCTACGCCGAGCACTACGAGAAGCGCTACAAGAAGAAGTCCGACTGGTTCACGTGCCACGGCGACGTCTTCCCCGTCGGCCCCGTGAAGATGAAGGCCTTCCCGCCCGTCGCTCCGAACGGCAAGCGCAGCTTCCCGTCGAAGAATCTCTCGAAGGGCGTCGGCGAGTGGAACCACTACTACATCCGCGCGATCAATGGCGAGGTGCGCCTCTGGGTCAACGGCGAAGAGGTCTCGGGTGGCACAGACTGCGATCCCGCGAACGGCTACCTCTGCCTCGAGTCGGAAGGTTCCCCGGTCGAGTTCCGCAACCTGCGAATCCGAGAGCTCCCATAGACTTCCCTCACTCGAGCCGGCCCACTCACCGGAGCTCTTCCTTCCCCATCCAGATCGAGGGTTCACGACGGACGCGAAGCGGCCGTCCTCGTCCCGCGAGTCTCGCGGCGGGTCGCCGCGACGTGGTAGTCATCTCGACTCGGGGCGACGATCGGCCGAGGTCATCATCCTCAGCACTCGGTTTTCCGCTCTTCCGAGCCTGCCGCGACCCTACCCTAACGTTCACAATCCGTCAGATTGTCCTCGGTCACGTCTTCCCCGACACTCGGGAACGGCGCCGGTGGCGCATCGCCGCCACGGAAGAGATGGTCGAGAAGGCGGATCGAGTCCGTAATCTCGATCTCTCCGTTGTCGTCGACGTCGAACGCGTCCGAGCAGTCGTTGTCGGCACCGAGGAACAGGTGCCGGACGATGCGTACGGCATCGCTTACGTCGACGTCACGATCGCCGTTGGCGTCGCCTCGCGTGAACGCTGAACCCGTCGCTGACGTATTGGTGATCGTGATCGAGAACGATCCGAGGATGTTTCCCTGCGTGTCGAACGCGAGGAAGCTGAAGTCGTTCGTCAAGCTCGGGACGTCGAAACGGAACTCCCAGCGCGTCGGCGTTTCCCACGTTGGCTCGAGCGTCGTCGACGGACCGCCATTTCGCGTGTAGACGAACGCGGCGACCTCGACGGGAGCTTCGCCTTCGAGTGTGTAGCGACTCTGGGCCGTCGTGATGTCTCGACCGCTGTTCGTGATGATGCGGAGCGGCACGTCGCTGAAGTCGTCGATCGCATTGCGGATGACATTCGATCGCTGACTGACGAAGCTGCGCACTTCGTTCATCGAGATGCCGACATTGCGCTCCATCGCCGAGAGCCAGGGACCTGCGGTCGTCGTCGACCAGTATCCCGAGAGGAGCTCCGAAGCGATGCGGAGGTAGATCCGTCGCGTCGAAGGGCGAGCGATGAGTCGCGCCCAGCCGCGGTCGAAGGTAGGGAAGACGGGAAAGTTGACCTGTCCGAGCGGCATCGCCTGGTTGTAGTCGAACGGCAGGGTCTCCCAGAGCCCGTCGTTCGTGTCGTAGACCATGTAGGCGTTGTGCCCCTGGCCGATGCCGAGCGTGTCCCAGTCGCTGACGAAGACGCGCGGCACCATGACGCGAAGGAAGCCCTCGACGTCGAGAATCGAATGGATCTGCGCGTCGTGTTGCGAATTGCTCGTCGAGCGAGGATCCATCACTCGCATGAACTCGGCGAACTCGTCCCAGTCGTCGCGCGTCTGATTCGCGACGTGGAACCAGTAGAAACGATAGTTCTCGGAATTCGTGCCCATGTAGTCGAACGAGCAGCCATCGTACGCTCGGTGCTGACCGGAGTCGCTGAACGCGAGGCGCGCGACCGCCTTGAGCGCAGGGCCGTCCGAGCCCGGGAACCACTGACTCAGGTAGACGCGATCGACGGGCTGGATGAAGCGCTGAATGCCGAGACTCGATCCGTTGATACGCGAGCGCACGAAGCGATAGATCGGCACCGAGGCCGGCTTCTCCGTCGTTCCGGCGCGACCCGTCAGGAAGTAGGACGCGGCTTCCACGGGGCCGTTCGCGCGAGAGCTCAGATTGACGGCACGCAGTCCGCTGTGAGCGTAGCGGTCCTTCGCGAGGCGCACGCGGTAGCTCGTTCGCTCGGGGCGACCCCATGGGCTTCCGCGATGGCGTACGCCGACGTTGTAGAAGATCTCTCGGTCGTTGAAGACGTACGTTCCGTCGACGAGATCGTTCGAGTGGAGACGACGAGTGCGCAGCTCGCTGTTCTGATTGTCGTCGAGGATGATGTCGACACTGTCGATCGATGCGTCCTGCTCGCCGGCGACCTGGAAGAGCAGCGTGCGATCGGGCGCATCGACGGGGAATCGTCGCGTCGCGCCGCGCGTGTCCTCGGCCTCGATGTAGAACACGACCTTGCGATTCCGCGCGAAGCCCGGAAGCTCACCGTTGTAGATCGCGCCGTGGACGTCTTTCGAGCGAAGCGTGAGGGGGAGCGTCGAGAAGGCGCCGTTCGGGTGACCTTCGCGGTACTTCACGACGATCTGGTCGATGCCGTCCGAATCCGCGACGCGAGCGACGACCTCGACCGGCGTGCTCTCCGTCGGTGAAGCGGGCGCGTGCGAGACGTCGGAGATCACCGGTCCGAGGTTCGACTCGAACTGGCTGTTTCGTCGGCCCGGCGTTCCGAGGTCGGTCGGCACAGTGAGATGCCAGCGTCCTCCGAGCGTGTTGCCGGACATGTTCTGTGACGGACCCGGACGTCCACCCCAGGGGCCTGCCGTGAACTCGCCGTGCGCGACGAGCGTGCTCGAGCCGCGCAGCCAGCGAGCCCAAAGCGAGACGGTGTACTCTCCGTTCGAGAGGCCCGGTGACGTCTCGACCTCTATGCGATTCGCGGTCGTGTCGCCCTTACCCGACGCGTCGAGCTCGAGGCAGGCGTTGCCGACGCGCGCGTCCCAAGTGACGCGTCGCGAGCGATGGTGCGTCCCTTCGATGATCCACGGTGTCGTCGACGACTCGAAGCTTCCGTTCGGGATGTGGTTCGAGCCGCCTCCGCGACGAACGGAGACGTCGTCAATGAGACACGCGCCGCGTTCGACGAGCAGGAGGTGAAGCTCGGACTCGGACGCTCGTCGGAAATCGGTGACCGTGTAGCTCAGGCGCTCCCACGTCGACTTGTCCGACTCGTCGCTGTGCGTCCAGGCGCTCGCCACGTCGTTCGGCTGGTTCGGATCGATGAGCTCGAGGCTCGAGCCGCGACCGTCGGCCCAGAGCGACCAGCGACCGCCGTCGAAGTACCGCACCTCATCGGCGAGGTTGCCGAGCGCGTCCACGAGTCGAATCCTCTCGCCGGAATTCGCGAGACGGCCCGTCCACGGTCCGAGGACGCCGTCGATCCCTTGCTGCGATTCGACGACGTCCGGGTCGCCCGCGATGACGAGAAGCTCGCCGGGGCCGAGCGTCGTCCCTTCCGGGATGGGGAAATCGACTCCACGGTCGAGCGCGAAGCCGGAGATATCGATGCTCCGCGTTCCGCGGTTGAGGAGCTCGAGAAACTCGCCGTCGCGATCTTCTGGCGGGTGGTAGTAGATCTCGTTGATGACGACGTCGGTCGTCGCGTCGACCGAGTTGGCCGTATCGCGCGTTGCGTCGGTGGTGATCCAGACCTCGTCGTGACCGTCGGGGTAGAGCGCCTCGGAGTAGTCTTGGCCCACGACCGCCGCCGGAACGTCTTTGTACAACGCCCGTGCATAGATGACGCGGCCATCGGAGGCCTCGAGGATGAGGCGCACCTCGGGCGTCGAGAGATTCAGGCCGCTCTCGCTCGCCGTGATCGACCAGAACCCGCCGGCGGGGATGCTCTGGCCGGCCGGAATCGCGAACGAGTCGGCGTCGTCCGCGTCAGTGGAGAGGCGAAGGCCGTCGAGCGGGTAGCTCGTCGGGTTCGGGTTGTAGAGCTCGAACCAGGAGTCGCCCGCGACGGAGCGGTGAAGCTCGTTGAAGACGGGCTGGGTGGGCTCGGGAGGCGTCGGTCGCTCGACGTGGACTCTCGGAAGCAGGCTGAAGTCGGTGCTGTCGATCGTGACGTTGAATCCGACGACCGCGATGACGTTCGCTCCCGCGACGAGATGCCGGGAGGGGATCGAGAACGTCTCGTCGCCCGTCGCCTCGTGACCGGCCGTCGCGAGGCCGTCGAAGGGGACGCCGGCGGGGCAGTTCGAGCTCGCGAACTCGACGCCGTTGATGTACGCGCAAAACCCGTCGTCGTAGCGAATCACCAATGAGACGCTCGCCGAGCCTAGATCGGCTGCCGCGAGCGTGAAGCTCGCTCGACACGCGACGCTCGAGTAGTTGCTGCGCATGTCGCCGAGGACGGTTTGGTCGTCGTCGTCGTCGTAGCCGAAGCCGGCTGCTCCGGTCTCCCAGCCAGCATCGTTAAAGTCGGGCTCGAACCAGGCCGGAGAGCCCGTCGAAAACGAGGACGTGCCACGGCGGAATCTCCAATCGTCGCCTTCGTCGAGCGGAAAGCCAGATCCGCCGACGGGTGTGAGCGAGCGAGAGATCAAGACGCGCGGAGCGATGCTGAAGTCGGTGCTGTCGATCGTCACGTTGAGACCGATGACCGCGATGACATTCTCGCCGGCGACGAGCGCGGCGCTCGGAATCTCGAAGAGCTCCTCGTCGGTCGCCTCGTGTCCCGTCGTCGCGAGCGCGTCGTGTGCGACCGTCTCCGGACAGTTGGAGCTCGCGACCTCGACGCCGTTGACGTACGCGCAGAATCCGTCGTCGTAACGAACGCCGAGCGTCAGTGTGCCGCGCAGGAGATCGTCGGCCGTCAGCGTGAACGCTGCGCGACAAGCGACCGTGCTGTAGTTGTTGCGCATATCGCCGAGGACGGTCTCGTCGTCGTTGTCGGCGAAGCCGAATCCGGAGGGACCTTCGTCCCAGCTCGAGTCGTCGAAGTCGGGATCGCGCCAATCCGTGGCGCCAGGCGAGAACGGGGCCGCTCCCCGAGCGAATCGCCACGTGTCGCCGTCGTCGAGGAGAACCTCGTCGCTCGGACCGCCCGGGTCCCCGGGATCGCCACCGCCGCCCTCGCCTTCCGGCCCGCCAGGGCTTCCGCCGAGCCGGCGACTCTGCTTCCAGCTCTCGGGCTCGGATGGGTCGAGTCCCCA
>CAYZGY010000543.1:1660-5888 GCA_964478085.1 uncultured Planctomycetia bacterium | reverse complement strand
CGCCAAGCGGATCGAGACTTCCGACGGAGGGCTGACGAAGGCCGGCTCGATCTTCGGGACGCCCTACTACATGGCTCCCGAGCAGGCGAAGAACTTCAGCGACGTCGATCAGCGTTCGGATATCTACAGTCTGGGTGTCTCGCTCTACAAGATGATGAGCGGCAAGGTGCCCTTCGACGGCCGCAGCCCGATCGAGATCATGGTCAAGGCCTTCGACGGCAAGCGTCCGCCCCTGCGCTCCCTGCGCAAGGGGATCCCCGAGGAGGTCGAGTCGATCATCGATCGCATGATGGCCCGTTCGCCCGAGGACCGATACCAGGAGATCGGCGAGGTCCTCGACGATATCAAGAAGGTGCTCGGCACGCTCTCGAACCAGAGCCGTGTCGAGAAGATGATCACCGTCAGCTGAGTCGGATTCCGTTCTGAGGGGTCCTATGACAACCGCGGGCTTGACGCGACCCGTCCATGCACCATAAAACTGTCGTGAGAAAGCCTCTACGGAATCGATGCACGACAGCGACGACTACGCGAACGAAGACCGGTCCGCCGGGGAGGGAAGCCCTCCCGTCATTCCCCAAGCCGCACCTGCGGATGCCGTGGGCCCCTTAGGAGAGGTGGCGAAGGGCAAGCTCTTCGCCGAGGCGCTTCTGCGCAGCCCGCTCGAGGAGCTCGAAGCTCTCTTCGAGAAGCGTCGCCGCGGGTTCGAGGACTCTTCGAGCGGAGAGCAGCTCGGTCGCCTCGAACGATCGTACGCGCTCGCCCGCGAGGCGCTCGAATCATCGATGGAGTCGGGTGACGGCGTCCTGGAGATCGCCCGAGATCGTGCAGCGAGTGCCGAAGCGAGCCAGGGGAGTGACGCGACGATCGAAGCGGGAGTTGCGGCCATCGAAGCGGGCGAGTTCTTTATCGAAGCGGATGACGAATCGGCTGATGAGTCGACGACTCCAGAGGTCAGCGACGAGCCGGAGGAGACGGGAGCCTGATGCGGATTCGATCCGTCGAAGCCGAGAACTTCATGAAGTTCTCGCAGTTGAAGCTCTCCGACCTTCCCGCCGAAGGCGTCATCGGTGTCGAAGGGCCCAACGAATCGGGCAAGAGCACGATCGGCGAGGCGATTCTCTTCGCATTCTTCGGACGCTCGCGACTCTCGAAAGGCTGTCCCATCGAGAACATGATTCGTTGGGGCGCCGACTTCTTGCGCGTTCGGGTCGAGTTCGATCTTCCCGGGACTGATGGTGAAGGCGAGGAGTCGTTCGCGGTTTTCCGTGAGGTCGATCGCTTCGGTACGAACTACGTCAAGCTGCTCGCGCTCTCGGACGGGGGCGAGACTCGAGAGGTCGCAGCCGGAAACATCGATGTCGCGGCGTTTCTCGCCGAGCGTGTCGAGCACGACTTCTTCGAGTTTCAACACGCATTCTATCACGATCAGTACGGTAGTCGGTACGTCGACGACACGCTTCGCGAGTTCGTCGAGCGCTTGACCGGCGTTCGCCAGATGCAGGCGGCCGTCGAGAGCATCCGCACGCGCATCGAGCAGCGCGAGCGCGAGTTCTCTCACTACCAGCGTGATATCAAACGAAACCTCACGCAGGCCGAGCGTTCTTCGGGAAGTGTCGGACGCCTTCCCGAATTGCGGGAGGCAGCGACGACGCTCTCGGCTTCCGTCGAGGAAAAGAAGCGCGAGATCGCCGATCTCAAGAAGATCCAAGGCGAGCGCCGCGACCTCGCGAGCGCTTGCGAACCGACGGAGAAGAAGATCCGCGACGCGATCGGGAAACGCGGGCAGGAGCTCTCGGGCGCCGTGGGAAGCGCTCTCGGCGAGCTCGAGCCTCTCGCTTCGGGGAACGCGGCCGCGGTCGACAAGAACCTCGCGCGAGAGTTCTCGCGCAGTCGTGACTCGCTCCGCGAGGTCGACGCGATGCTTCGCGACTTCGACGGGCTTCGCCAGGGTTACGAGCAAGCGCGCAGCTCGCTCGAGTCTCAACTCGGGCCCGAGTCGGCCACGGGTGGCGGGAGCTCGGGGTCCGGAAGCTCTCTGCGAGATCAGCGCGTCGCCCGCGAGGCCGAACATCAAGCGCTCCTCGGGGAGTCGACGCGCGGCGGACTCGGCATGTTGATCTTCCTCGTCCTTTTCGTCTTCTTCGGTGCTTGTGCCGCCTTCCCGTACGCGGCGCCGGACGACTTCGCGCGTATCACGCTCCCCGAAGGAGTCGAGAAACTTCACGTCGCGGTCGCGAGCGGTGTGCTCTCGGCGATCTTCCTGATCCTGACGATCGCCAAGGCGATGCGCCGCGCCGATCGTCGCGCGCGTGCGGAAGCCGCCGGCACGCAGGCTCGTGACGCCGCGGCGCTCGTCGACGCGCACCAAGAGCGCCTCCTGCAACTTCAGGCGCTCGATGCCGTCGAGGAGTCGGGCACGGTCGCCGATTATGTCGGGGCTGCGAAGCTCGTCGACGCGCCCGACGTTTCGGCGCGGCTCGAGAAGTTTCAATCGGACCACCGAGCGCTGCTCGGCGGCGAGAACGACAATCGCGACTACCGCGGTCTCCTGCGATCAGTCGCCGACCGCGAGAAGAGCTGTCGCAAGAAGCTCCAGTCTGCGGCTCAGGCCGACGGCAAGAAGATCAAGGAGCTCGAGGCGACGCTCAAGAAGACGACGAGCGATCGCGATCGCGCCGAGAACGACATCCGCGAATGCGAGGCGCAAGCGGCCAAGCGGGAGGCGCTCGAAGAGAAGAACCGAGAGCTCGACGCCGCGGCGGCAGAGATTCGTGGCGACATCGACGACGCACACGCCGCGTGCGAGCTGCTCGAGGCGTGCGTCAAGACGACGCGCGCGAAGGTCGGTCCCGCGCTCGGTGGCTACCTCCACGGCATCCTTCCGAGACTGACGACGGATCGATACCGTGACGTCAAGCTCGATGCCGATCTGCGCATGGAGGTCTTCGCCTCCGCACGGCGCGATTTCATCCCCGCGACCGAGCTTTCGGGTGGGACGAACGAGGCCTTGCTGCTCGGGCTGCGGCTCGCGCTCTCGCAGGCCTTCATCTCGGCGCGGACACGTCAGTCACAGTTCATCTTCCACGACGAGCCGTTCAAGATGATGGACCCCCCGCGCGTCCTGCGAGCGATCGAGGCGCTTCCCGAGCTCAGTGACGACATTCGCCAGTTCTTCGTCGTGCAGCCGAACTTCACCGGGGAGCAGCGCGAGGCGCTCGATTTCCTCGTGACGACGACGGTCGAGACGACCGACCTCGAGGTCGATCTCGCGGCGCGATAACTTCTTCATTCAAGCCGGTGACCTCTTTGTTCGAGCCGGGGACCTCTTTGTTCGAGCCGGGGACCCAGATCGTGCTGACGGGGCCGACGGCGAGCGGTAAGGCCTCCGTCGCGTGTGCTCTCGCCCGAAAGACGGGCGCTTCGATCGCCTCGGTCGACTCGATGAAGATCTACCGCGGAATGAACGTCGTCACGGCCAAGCCCAAGGCCGAGCTGCGCGAGGAGATCGAGTTTCACCTCATCGACATCGTCACGCCCGACGTCGACTTCTCCGTCGGTGATTACTCGCGGCGTCTGCGCGAGGTGCTCGACGACGCGAAGGAGCGAGCGCGGCCCGTAATTCTCTGCGGGGGAACGGCGCTCTACCTCAAGGCTTTCTTGGGCGGGCTCGCCGAAGTACCCGGAGCGGACTGGGTGGTCCGAGAGCGACTCCAACGTGATGTGGCCGAGCACGGCCTCGCGACGCTCTACGCTCGTCTCGGTGACGTCGATCCCGTCGCCGCCGCGAAGATCCTCCCCGAAGACGAACGCCGCATCGTCCGGGCTCTCGAGGTCTTCGAGACGACCGGCCGTGCGATCAGCGAGACGTGGGATTGGGCCGAGCGTCCGATTCCCGAGGGTGTGCGGCTCTTCGGCATCGGCTGGGAGCGGGCCGATCTCTACGCACGAACTGACGCACGTGTCTTGCGCATGGTCGAGAACGGTCTTTTCGAGGAGGCCGAGCGGCTCGCACAGCTCGATCCGCCGCTCGGGCGAAGCGCTGCGCAGTGCATCGGCTACAAGGAGATTCCCGCCGGGCTCGCGGCGGGGGAGAGTCGCGATGAGATCATCGAGACGATCCAGCGAAACACGCGTCACTTCGTCAAGCGACAGATGACTTGGTTTCGCAAGATGCCGATCGAGTGGATCGATCAGCAGGAGGGGCGCGACGCGACCGCGTTCGATCCGA
>CAYZGY010000543.1:0-1650 GCA_964478085.1 uncultured Planctomycetia bacterium | reverse complement strand
TTTTTTGGGGGGGTGGCGCCCGGTGGGTTTTTCTTCCCTTCCGGCGCCCCCCGACGAGATTCTCGAGCGTGTCACGTAGCGATCAGCTTCGGTACGTGTGCCATATGGGCTCTTCGGCAGCCTTCTCGACACCGAAGACGTTGTCTTTGATGTCCGTGTGCAGCTGATCGAACTCGGAGTCGATCTTCTCGGCGTGATCCTGGAACTCGCCGAAGGTCCAGACCTTGTCGAGCTGAGTGCGGCAACCGACGCTACCGATGAGCAGCACGGCACAAGCAGCGGTGAAGAGACGACGCAACATGACGACCTCCAGTAATTCGTGCGCGGCCTCGAAGTGAGGCGCAGAAGCGTAGCATCCGTGAGGATGCGCGCAAGTTTCTCGTTTCCCGTGAACGTTCTCGGACGCACCGCCAGATCCTTCGATCTGATCCCACGCACGACCGATCCGGCACGCTCGCCGGCCCATCCCTACCTCGGCACGAACACGTGTGCGACTTCGCACTCGTCTTCCAGAGAGTCCTCGACGTTTCGGTAATGCGCATCTCGTTCCGCGAAGACGCCCGCTCGGTTCTCGTAATCGAAAAACGGCGCAAGACCGCACCGATAAGCGCCCTGGTTCGACCGACGTTAGGTTCGGATGCTATCTTTCTGCGCCAGAGAGGGTGGCACTCAACTCAGATCAACAACGAATACCGTTGACCACGTCGGGAGGATTTCATGTCACGCCTCGCAGTCCTGTTTGGGTCGTTCCTTCTTCTCACCGCCACGGGATGTGGCTCGATCGCGTCGTACCCGATGGATCGCGTCAACGATCTCGGCGACATCTTCAGCGCCAACTTCTACTGGGGCCAGGGCGTCCTCGCGAACATGCGCGGGACGAAGATCGTTCAGGCCGGTGTCGGAACCTTCGACGGGAACATCGCGTCCTGGGACCGCCGCGCGGTGGGCGTCTCGCGTGAGCTCCGTGCCGAAGGTGGTTTCCCGTTCTACTACTTCACGACGTACGATCGGAAGTCTGAGATCGGCAACCCGCTGTTCAACACGCGTATCGAGAACATCGAGAATCCGGGCGAGGTGAAGTTCAACCTCACCGATCCGGACGACCGAGCGTTCTACCAAGTCGGTGTCGACGTCGCCGCGTTCGTCGGAGTCGGCGTCAGCGTCGATCTCCTGCAGACGATCGACTTCGTCTTCGGGATCTTCGGACTCGACATCGGCAAGGACGACGCGCGCCACCAAGAGGTGCAGCCGCCCGTCCACGGACCGATCTACGAGAAGGTCAGCGACCTTCCGGTGACGAAAGCCTGAGGCCGCTCGGCGAAAGCCGAACGCGACAGGTCAGGGGTCACACGCTTCTGGGGAGAAGCACCCTGGGGAGGAGCGCTCTCCGGCCCACAAAGCCGGATGAGCCAGTGGGGTCTTACGAAAAACGGGGACGCGCCAATCGGTGCGTCCCCGTTTTGTTGGTTCTGAGCTATCCGGGAGCCAGCAGGTCTCGAATCAGATCGACGTCCGCGACCGTCTCCGCTGGTAGGGGCGACCGTCTGCGGCTCCGGCTCTGCTGGTTGGGGCGGCCGTCTCCGTCTCCGCTGGAAGGGGCGGCCGTCTCCGTCTCCGCTGGAAGGGGCGGCCGTCTCCGTCTCCGCTGGA